>JACUUM010000020.1 GCA_014859305.1 Coriobacteriia bacterium | reverse complement strand
TATGGCGGAGAGGGGGGGATTCGAACCCCCGAGACCGGGGTAACCGGCCTAACGGTTTTCGAGACCGCCGCATTCAACCACTCTGCCACCTCTCCGCGAGGTGGATCGGCGAGGCTGCGCTCCCTCCTCGGTGAGTCGCCGGCCGCCGTGTTCGAAGTCGGCCTGGCGGAGAGTCAGGGATTCGAACCCTGGGTACCGGTTCAAGCCGGCACACACGATTTCCAGTCGTGCCCCTTAAACCACTCGGGCAACTCTCCGCGTACGCCCCCGACCGCGGCTCTCCCCCGGCCGAAAGCGCAACCGCGAATATAGCAAGGTCCGCACCGTGCGGCAACGGAAGCGCGCCCGTCCCGCGCTTCGTCCAGCAGCCCTACCCGGCCTCTTCGGCGAGCGCGCGCTCCAGCGGCACGTACCCCATCCCGTGCGCCTCCGCGACCGGCCGGGAGACGACCTTGCCTCCGAGGACGTTCGCGCCCTTCGCGAGCGCGGGGTCCTCGGCGAGCGCCCGGCGCCACCCCTTGTCCGCGATGGCGAGCGCATATCGCAGCGTGGCGTTGGTCAGCGCGAGGGTGGAGGTGTTCGGCATCGCCCCGGGCATGTTCGAGACCGCGTAGTGCACGATGCCCTCCAGCAGGAACGTCGGTTCCGCGTGGGTGGTGGGCCGGCTCGTCTCCACGCAGCCGCCCTGGTCGATCGCCACGTCCACCACGACGGCTCCCGGCTTCATGCGCGGCAGCATGTCGCGGGTCACGAGCGTGGGCGCCCTGGCGCCGGGCACCAGCACCGCCCCGATGACGAGGTCGGCGCTCAGCACCGCCTGCTCGACCGTGTGCCGTTTGGAGTACAGGGTGCGGACGCGGCTGCCCCACATCTCGTCGAGACGGCGCAGCTTGTCGATGTCGATGTCGAGCACGACCACGTGCGCGCCCATGCCCATCGCGACGTGCGCTGCGTTCGCGCCCACCACGCCCGCCCCCAGCACCGCCACCGTCGCCGGCAGCACGCCGGGCACGCCTCCCATCAGCACCCCCCGCCCTCCCTTGGGGCGCTGCAGGTGCTCCGCGCCGACCTGCGCCGCCATCCTGCCCGCGACCTCGGACATCGGCGCCAGCAGCGGCAGCTCCCCGGTGGCGAGCTCGACGGTCTCGTAGGCGAGGCACACGGCGCCGGACGCGACGAGGCCCTCGGTCTGCGGCCGGTCGGGCGCGAGGTGGAGGAACGCGAAGACGACCTGCCCGGGTCGCAGCATCGCGATCTCGCCGGGCTGCGGCTCCTTGACCTTCAGCACGAGCTGTGCGCGCTCGAAGACCTCCTCGGCGGAGCCGACGACCTCCGCGCCGGCCCCGGCGTACTCCCCGTCGGGGAAGGACGAGCCCGCGCCGGCGCCCTGCTCGATCAGCACTCGATGCCCGCGCGCCACGAACTCGCGCACGCCGCCGGGCGTGACGGCGACGCGGTACTCGTTCTGCTTGATCTCGCGCGGCGCTCCGACGATCATCCGCGCGCCCCCCTCACTCGCCCTCGCGCTCGGGCCGCTTGTCGTAGGGCTCGGGGATGAACTCGACGGCCGGCCGCCGGCCCGGCTGCGGGTAGAGCGCCATCAGCTCGTGGAACTCGTCGGGGAACCGGTCGTTCACCGGCAGCCCCAGCTCGCGCGCCTCCGCCACGCCTAGCGGGAAGTCATGCGTCCAGCGCCCGTCGGCCAGCAGCCCCGCCGTCCGCTGTGCGCGGTCCTCGGGCAGAGTGCGGGACAGCATCCGGCGCGTGAACTCGCGCAGCTGCTCGACGGCCTTGCCCGCGACGTCGCCGAGGATCAGCGTGGCGTCCTCGCGGTTGGGGTTGGGCGTCTCCAGGGCCCGGAGCACGGAGGCCGCCGAGTACTGCGCGTAGCCCGAACGGACCTGCGGGTCGACGGGCCCGAGCACGGCGTTCGGGTCCATCACGATCTCGTCGGCGCCCAGGGCGATGAGCGTGCCGCCGCTCATGGCCAGGTAAGGCACGACCACCTGGACCTTGCCCGGATGGTCGGCGAGCGCCTGGGCGATCTGCCGCGACGCGAGCACGAGGCCGCCGGGCGTGTGCAGCACCATCTGGATAGGCACGTCGCGGGCGGTGAGGTGGATGGCGCGCAGCACTCTCTCGGAGTCCTCGATGTCGATGAAGCGGAACAGCGGCACGCCCAGGAACGACAGGCTCTCCTGGCGGTGGATGAGCGTGATGAGCCGCGAGCCGTTGGCCTTCTCGATCGCCTGGATCCTCCGCAGCCGCCGCAGCGCCAGGAGCCGCCGCTGCAGCGCCGGGAACAGGAACGCCAGCAGCACGAGCAACCAGATGATCTCGAGCGGCTGCACTCGGCTCCCCCCTCTCCGCCCGCAGGGTTCATTCCCCGAGGGGGCGGAGGGCGCTCCCGGATGCTGGCGCGGCCGCAGCTTCCATAGGGCCGCTTGCGGTCCTCGCCGAGCTTTGAAAGAATATCGTCGGATTCTTAGAAAGCTCCGGCGACTTCGAAAGGCGGCTTCGGAAGACGTGGATCCTGAGGAGTTCAGGGCGCCGTCGGCAGGCAGGTTGGTGCCAGCCGAGGGAGGCTACCTCGCCTTCGTCCCCGCGCCGCTGCCGCCCGAGATCGAATGGGACCGAGACCTGGTCCTTGCCCTGTCCCGTGCGGACGCCGCCCTCAGCGAACTGTCCGGGATCGGAAGCCAGCTGCCGAACCCACACCTTCTCATCGCGCCGTACCTGCGACAGGAAGCCGTCCTGTCGTCCCGGATAGAGGGCACGCAGGCGTCTCTGTCCGACCTCCTCATCGATGAGATCCGTCCGGAACCTTCGGAGAGGGGTGATGTCCACGAGGTCCGCAACTACGTCCGAGCGATGGAACACGGGATCGCGAGGCTGGGTGAACTCCCTGTGTCGCTGCGGCTGGTACGCGAGACACATGCGGTCCTGACGGAGGGGGTCCGGGGACGTCACGCCACCCCGGGCGAGTTCAGGCGGTCGCAGAACTGGATCGGCCGCCCGGGGAGCACGATCGAGACGGCGGAGTACGTCCCCCCTCCGCCCGAGGAGATGACCGAGGCGCTGAGGGACTGGGAGCGCTTCCTCAACACCGAGAGTGACCTGCCGGATCTGGTGCAGTGCGCCTTGATGCACGAGCAGTTCGAGGCGATCCACCCCTTCCTTGACGGCAACGGCAGGATCGGCCGCCTCCTGATCACGCTGTTCCTGTGCAGCCGAGGCAGACTCACCCGCCCGCTCCTGTACCTGTCGGCGTACTTCGAGGCCGGCCGGGCCGATTACTACGACGCTCTCCAGGGCGTGCGGACCGAAGGCGACTGGCGCACCTGGCTGCTCTACTTCCTTCGTGGCGTCGATCTCGTCTCGCGATGGGCGGCGCAGCAGGCCAACGAGTTGGTGCGCGTACGTGAGCGGTTCCGGTCCGAGCTTGCGGGGAAGGGCAAGCCGCTCATGCTCCTCGACGAGCTCTTCCGCCATCCGTACATGGACGCGGCAGCCGCGACGAGGCTCCTCGGCGTGACCGACCCCACGGCACGTTCCGCGATCCGCTTCATGGAGGAGCGCGGGCTCCTCGTAGAAGTCACCGGACGCGGGTGGGGGCGCCTCTACGCCGCGCGGCCCATACTCGACGTGCTGCAACGGCCGCTGCCCCGCCTGGAGGACCGCGCCTGATCTAGTCCCGCTTGCCGAACAGCGCCACGGCCGCGGTCAGGAACACGGCGCCGAACGCGGCGAGCACCGCAAGGCTGACCGGGACGGTGTAGAGCGTGAGCGCATCCAGCGCCTGCGGCGGCACGGTATCGGCGAGCATCACCCTCCGCAGCGGGTCGACGCCGTAGGTGACCGGGTTCGCGCGCGCGACCGCGCCGAGCCACGCCGGCGCTCCCTCCAGCGGGAAGAACGCGCCGGAGAGGAACAGCATCGGCATCAGCAGGAACTGCATCACGACCTGATGCCCCTCGACCGACTTCTGCCGCGCGGCGACCATGAGGCCGAAGCTGGTCATCACGGCGGCGAGCAGCAGCAACAGCCCGAAGACCTCGAGTGCCTGCACGAGCCCGATCTCCACGCCGATGAGCGGCGCGAGCAGCAGCAGGATCGCGCCCTGCATCATCGCCACCGTGCTGCCGCCGGCGACCTTGCCCAGCGCCACCGCCGTGCGAGAGACCGGCGCGACCATCACCTCGCGCAGGAAGCCGAACTCGCGGTCCCACACGACCGAGATCCCGGAGAACACGCCGGCGAACAGCACGTTCATGCCCAGCACGCCCGGGAACATGAAGACCCGGAAGTCCACCGCGCCTCCTCCGAGCCCGGACATCGCCGAGGCCAGCCCGGATCCGAAGACGAACAGGAACAGCATCGGCTGGCCGAACGACGCCACGATGCGCGACTTGTTGGCGAAGAAGCGCAGGACATCGCGGTACCAGATGGTGTACACGCCGTTGAGCTCGCACTTCACGCGCGCCAGCACTACTGCCTCCCCTTCCGCCACATCCGGCCCGCCATCAGCAGCTGCTCGCGGGCGCCGGCCTCCTCCTCGCGGATCGTGCGGCCGGTGAGCTTGAGGAACACGTCCTCGAGCGTCGGGCGCGCCAGGTTGACGCTGAGCACCTGCAGCCCCTCGGCGCCGAGCGAGCCGAGGACGGTCGGGATGAACCGCCCGCCCTCCTCGGTCTCCACCACGATCGTGTCCTCGGGCCCGGGCCGCGCCTCGACACCGTGCCGCTCGGCCAGCAGACGCCCGGCGCGCTCGTTGTCGGAGGTCGACAGCGTGACCACGTCGCCCCCGACCATCGACTTGAGCCTCGCGGGCGTGTCCAGCGCGATGATGCGCCCCTGGTCGATGATGGCTATGCGGTCGCAGATCTCGGCCTCCTCCATCGTGTGGGTCGTGAGGAACAGGGTGAGCCCCTCGGAGTCGCGGACGCGCCGGAGGTAGTCCCAGATGTGGCGGCGCGTCTGCGGGTCGAGCCCGATCGTGGGCTCGTCGAGGAAGAGCACGCGCGGCCGGTGCAGCAGCCCACGGGCGATCTCGAGGCGCCGTCGCATGCCGCCGGAGTACGACTTCACGTTGTCGCGCGCCCGGTCGGCGAGCTCCACCATGTCGAGCAGCTCCGCGGAGCGCTCCGCGAAGACCGCCCGCGGCAGCCCGTACAGCATCGCGTGGAAGCGCAGGTTCTGCATGCCGGTGAGCATGTCGTCCAGGGTGGGGTCCTGGAAGATCAGCCCGATGGAGCGCCGCACCGCGTCCGGTTCGCGCTCCACGTCGTGCCCGCCCACGCTCGCGCGGCCCTCGGTGGGCCCGAGGAGCGTGCACAGCACGTTGATCGTGGTCGTCTTGCCCGCGCCGTTGGGGCCGAGGAAGCCGAAGACCTCCCCGCGCGCCACCTCGAAGCTCACGCGCTCGACCGCGGTGAGCCCGTTGTAGCGTTTCACCAGGTCCTCGACCCGGATCACAGGTTCGGTCGCAGTCCGTCCGTTCACCCGCACCTCTCCTCACCGGACGTGCCGGTCTCGTCCGCGAACGCCTTCTCGATGACCTCCAGGCCCGCACGCAGCGCGCCCAACTCCTCGGCGGTCAGCGCCGAGAGCCGCTCGGCCAGCCGCTCCTCCCCGATACGCCGCACCCTGCCGAGCTCGCGACGGCCCTCCTCGGTGAGCGAGACCGGCACCCGCCTGCGGTCGCCTGCGTCGGAGCCACGCGCGACCCACCCCCGGCGCTCCAGCGCGTCGACCGTCCTGGAGGCGGTCGGCAGGCTGACCCGCCCCATCCCGGCGAGGCGGCTCACCGTGCTGTGTCCGTGCGCCAGCACCGCCAGAACGTGGACGTGCTCGGGCAGGATGCCCGGGCCCAGCAGGCGGAACTGCGCCTTCATCGCGCCGTGCAAGCGCGGCAGACTCCGCATGAGCGAGCGGGCGGCGCGGCGGGCGTCCTCGGAGGGGATGTTAGGACGGCTATCCATTAGTGGTGCTAATCTATCTGCCGGGCGCAGCCTGCGTCAAGTGGAGGCGGCGCCTGAGAGCGTCCCGGTCAGCGCGCGTGAGCGCGGCGCGAGGCGGCCCACTCGTCGTAGGGCGGGACCGGTTCGCCGACGACCCACAGGAAGTAGTAGACGCCGCTCTCGCCGAGCCACTTGAAGCGCCGCGACATGTCCTCGGCGAGCGAGTCGTAGTCGCGGAAGGACCGCAGGTACCCCTCGAACACGCCGAACTGCCGCTCGAGCGCCAGGAAGGTGTGGGCGTTGTCGATCAGCCCCTCGACCTTGCGCCGGTTGCGGATGACGCGCGGGTCGCCCATCAGGCGCTCGACGTCGGCCGGCGTCATGGCCGCCACCCGCTCGGGGTCGAAGCCCGCGAAGGCCTCGCGGATCCCCTCCCACTTCGCGTCCACCACGCGCCAGCTGATGCCGGCCTGGAACATCGCGCGCGCCATCACCTCGAGGTAGTCCGCCGGTCCGCGCGGCTCTACGCGCTCCGGGCCGCGGTGGTGCTCGTCGTGCGCCTTGCGCCGAGGACCCGCCGCGGCTCTCGCGCTCATGACGACCTCCCGTCCGGGAACCAGGATCGCTCACCTATGGATACCCTTTGGTGCCGCGGCCGGGACGGGAGCTGCCTCCTCCGCCACCGGCGTCCTCGGGTATATACAGCGGGCACTGCCGCAGTCCGGCCGCCTGAGGCGCGCACGCCGCGCCCGGCCGTCCTCGGGAGGTTCCGCCATGGCCCGAGCCATCTGGAAGGGCACGATCAGCTTCGGACTGGTCTCGATACCGGTGGGGCTCTTCGCCGCCGAGAGCAAGAGGAAGCTGGCGTTCCACATGCTCGACGAGCGCGACCTCGCCCGCGTGCGGCAGAAGCGCGTGAACGAGAGCACCGGCGAGGAGGTGCCGTGGGAAGGCATCGTGAAGGGCTACGAGTACGCCGAGGGCCAGTACGTCGTGCTCACCGAGGACGACTTCCGCGCCGCCGACGTGGAGGCCACCCAGACGATCGACATCAAGGCGTTCGTGGAGGCCGGCGAGATCGGCGTCGAGTACTTCGAGCAGCCCTACTACCTGGAGCCAGCCAAGCCGGGCCGCAAGGCCTACGCGCTGCTGCGCGAGACGCTGAAGCGCACCGGCCGCGTGGCCGTGGCGATGCTGGTGCTACGCAACCGCCAGCACCTCTGCACGCTCGTGCCGCAGGGTCCGATGGTGCTGTGCGACCTGATGCGCTTCCACTACGAGATCCGTGACGCCTCGCAGTTCGACGTGCCCTCCGAGGACCTCGACGAGCTCGGCATCAACGAGGGGGAGCTCAAGATGGCCGAGCAGCTCGTGGGCGCCATGGCGGCGAAGTGGGAGCCCGAGGGGTTCCGCGACACCTACGAGGAGCGGCTGCTGGCCACGATCGAGGAGAAGGCGCGCACCGGGCAGGTGGAGGCGCCCCCGCCGCCGGTGGAACCGGAGCGGATGGCCGAGGTCGTCGACATCATGGGGCTGCTGAAGCGCAGCGTGGAGGGCACGAAGGCGGCCGAGGAGACCCGCGGCGACGGCGGACGCGCGGGGAAGCGCGAGAAGGCCGGCGCGGGCGGCGGACGCAAGCGCAGGTAGCTGCGGGGATCGCGCCGGGCGCGAAGCTTCACGCGCGGGGTTGGTGGGCCTTCGGGCTCGGGGCAGCCGCAGTGGTGTGGGGATTCGCCGTGGTCAGCCTTCCGATGCTGCTCCGGCAGCTGATCGAGAGCGGGACCGGTGGGGAGTTCCCCATCCCGGTCCCGTGCGCGCGAACGAATAGCGCACGCTGCCGGCCGAGCATGCGTCCACGCAGGAGCCGCACAGCGTGCGCTCGGTGTGGAACGCGTCCGTGCGCGAGGCCATCTCGGAGACCGGCAGGCCCATCGGACACGCCTTCTCGCACGCGCGGCAGCCGGTACAGGCGGACGGGTCGCCGGCGAGCCGCAGCATGGGAAGACGAGCCGCCCGCCCGATGCGCGCGCCGAGGATCCCCCACACGCCGAACGGGCAGAAGTAGTGGCAGAAGCCGCGCTTGCCCAACGCCGCGGCCGCGAGCGTCACTGCGACGAGCACGTAGTACACGAGCAGGCTCGCGGGTGAGTCCACGCTCACCACGTGGGGAGTCATGTAGAGCAGGTCCACGCGCTGCCATCCTCCGGTCGAGACGGCGAACGCGGCGACGGCGCCCGCCCAGGCGGCCCACAGCGTGTACTTGACCCAGCGCAGGCGGCGGATCCGCCGGTTCGGCCTTCCGGATACCTTCTCCCACGCGGTCTGCAGCCCGTTGAAGGGACAGCCGTAGCCGCAGAACGCCCGGCCGATCACCAACGAGCTCGCGAAGATCGCGGTCCAGGTGAACAGCGAGAACGTGGCCACTCGCTCCGCCGTGCCACCCGTCATCAGCGCCGGCGAGTAGTAGTTGAGCGTCAAGGGCAGCGCGAGGAAGAAGCCGAGGATCAGCCCCTTGCGCACCATCTGACGGCGCGGTCTCATCGTGCACCCCCGCCCGCGCTCCGTCCGGCTCCTCGGTGGGAGCCGCCCCCGGCGCGCCGTCCCAGCCCGCCCACGTAGGCGCGCACGGCGCCGGCCTGTGCGGCCGTCATGTCGTCGGGCAACGCCGCGAGGTGCTTGCGCGACAGGGCGGCCGCACCGTGGGCCAGGCACCACAGCCCGTACGCCATCTCGGCGGGCCCGAACCCCGGCCGCGGCTCGAACGCGCCTTCCGCCGCGCCCGCCTCGAACGCCTCTACGAGCACGGTGAAGGGGAAGGCCACGCGCACGAAGTGCGCCCAGCTCTCGGCCGGGACGGTGAGCCTCTCGAACACGATGGCGTACTCGTCGGGCCGCTCCTCCGCGAAGCGAAGGTACGCCTCGGCCAGCGCGAGCACGCGCTCCTCCGCGCGCAGGACTCCGGACACGCGCCCCATGTACCCCCCGAGGACCTCCAGGCTCTCCATGCCCACGGCGCCCAGCAGCTCCTCGGCGCTCGAGAAGTACGTGTACAGGGCGCCGGGGGTGTAGTCGGCACGTCTGGCGACTTCACGCAGGGAGAATCCCTCCAGTCCCCGCTCGAGTATCAGCTCGCGGGCCGCGTCCAGGATCGCCCGGCGCGTGCGTTCCTGGCGCCTGCCGCGCGTCGGCGACTCGGGTGTCATCTCTCGCACGTCCCTCCGTTCGGCTTTGAACATGCTTCGTTTACTGCACGCTGTTCAGCGTAAGTCGCGACGGCCGAGGAGTCAAGCACCTCCGGCGCCGGCGGGACCCTACCGGCCCGCGCGCTTGCCGCCGGGGGTAGATACCGGGCGGAACGCACGCACGCCCGCGAACCCCGGAGACCTCATGCCGCTGAAGGAGTACCGCCGCAAGCGCGACTTCGCTCAGACCCCGGAGCCCAAGGGGGCGCCGCGCCGGGACAGTGGACGCCTGTACGTCATCCACAAGCATGCGGCGCGGCGGCTCCACTACGACCTGCGCCTGGAACTCGACGGCGTGCTGCTGTCCTGGGCGATCCCCAAGGGCCCCAGCCTCGACCCCGCCGACAAGCACCTCGCGGTACGCGTCGAGGACCACCCCGTCGAGTACGGCTCCTTCGAGGGCGTCATCCCCGCGGGCGAGTACGGGGCGGGAACGGTGATGCTGTGGGACCGCGGCGCCTGGGAGCCCGCCCGCGACCCGCACGAGGGGCTCGCCGAGGGCGATCTCAAGTTCGCGCTGCGCGGCGAGAAGCTGCGCGGGGAGTGGGTGCTGGTCAGGATGAAGCGCCGCTCGGAGGAGGAGGGCAAGGAGAACTGGCTGCTCATCAAGCACCGCGACCGCGAGGCCCTGGCCGGCGACGGCGGCGCCGTGCTCCGCGAGCGCGCCGGCTCGGTGGCGAGCGGCCGCTCCATGGAGGAGATCGCCGAGGACCGTCAGTCCGTGTGGCACTCCGAGGAGCCCGCCTCGGCACAGACGGAGGTACGCCCCCCCGAGGAGACACGGCTCGAGCCCGGCGATCTCCCCGGAGCGAGACCGCAGGCCGAACCGCCGCGCTTCGTGGAGCCGGAGCTTGCCACCCTGGTGCGCGAACCGCCGCCGGGCGAGGCGTGGGTGCACGAGATCAAGTTCGACGGCTACCGCGCCGTGGCGCGCATCCGGGAGGGGGCCGTCGCGATGCACAGCCGCCGCGACCACGACTGGACGGGGCGGTTCCGTTCGATCGCGGAGGAGCTCGCGGGGCTGCCGGTGGGCACCGCCGTCCTCGACGGCGAGGTCGTCGTGCAGCTTCCCGACGGCACCACCAGCTTCCAGACGCTCCAGCGTGACTTGGGCGAGGGGCGCCGCGACCGGTTGCTGTACTTCGTCTTCGACCTGCTCCACCTCGACGGGTACGACCTCACCGGCGTGCCGCTGACGGAGCGCAAACGGACCCTGCGGCGCCTCGTCTCGCGCCTCGGCCCGGGCAGCCGCGTCCGCTACTCCGAGGACGTCACCGGCAACGGCCCGGCCGTCTTCCGGCAGGCCTGCGGGTACGGCCTGGAGGGCGTCGTCAGCAAACGAGCCGGCAGCCGCTACCGCCCCGGCGCCCGCGGCAAGGACTGGCTGAAGGTCAAGTGCCTTCAGCGCCAGGAGTTCGTGATCGTGGGCTGGACCGACCCCTCGCGCTCGCGGGTCGGGTTCGGCGCCCTGCTCCTCGGCGTGCAGGAGAGCGGCGGGCTGCGCTACGCGGGCAAGGTGGGCACGGGCTTCGACGACCGCTTCTTGCGCGGGTTCGGGGAGCGGCTGCGGGAGATCCCTGCCCGTGAGCCGCCGTTGACGCGCGGCAGGGAGCTGGCGCCGAAGCGGGTGCACTGGGTGCGGCCGGAGCACGTCGCCGAGGTCGAGTTCACGGAGTGGACCGAGGACGGGCAGATACGTCACCCGTCCTTCAAGGGGCTGCGCGAGGACAAGGCCCCCGAGGAGGTGGTACCGGAGATGGCGAGACCGACCCGCGAGGTCACCGGACCGACCGGCGACGGGGCAGGCGTACGGAACGCTCGGTCCTCGGCGCGCGGCATCGGCGGCGAGACCGCCTTCGGCGGCGTGCGCATCACGAACCCCGGACGTGTGCTGTATCCGGTCGACGGGATCACCAAGATGGATCTCATCGAGTTCTACGACTCGATCGCCGAGTGGATCATGCCGCACGTCCGCGGGAGGCCGATCGCGATGGTGCGGTGCCCCGAGGGCATCCGCGCGCAGAGGGGCGAGGTGCGCGAGGACGAGCCCGGCCCGTGCTTCTTCCACAAGCACCCGGGCGAGGACTTCCCGGGGCCGTTCGAGCGCCTGACGATCCGCGAGTCGGAGGGGCCTCAGGTCTACCTCGCGCCGACCGAGCCGGCCAGTCTTACCGGGCTCGTCCAGATGGGCGTGCTCGAGATCCACGTCTGGGGGTGCCGCGGCCACGACGTCGAGCACCCGGACATGATGGTCTTCGACCTCGACCCCTCCGAGGAGACCCCGTGGAACGAGCTGATCCAGGCGGCGCGCCTCGTGCGCGGCGTGCTCAAGGGCCTCGGGCTCGAGTCGTTCGTCAAGACCACGGGCGGCAAGGGCCTGCACGTGGTCGTCCCGCTGGCTCCGGCCGAGGACTGGGCGGGCGTGCACGCCGCCGCGCGCGCCATCGCCGAGGGGATCGTCTCCTACGCGCCGGACAAGTACACCAGCAAGATGTCGAAGGCCAGGCGGGTCGGCAAGGTCTACGTGGACTACGTGCGCAACGCCCGCAGCGCGACATCGATCGCGGCCTACTCGACGCGCGCGCGGCCTCACGCGACCGTGAGCGTGCCGCTGCGCTGGGAGGAGCTCACGGGCTCCACGCGCTCCGACGCGTGGACGGTGCGCAACCTGAGGAAGCGGCTCTCCCACCTGAAGGGCGACCCGTGGGAAGGCTACTTCGACGCCGAGCAGACGATCACGCGGCAGGTGAAGCGCGACCTCGGATTGGAGTAGGGCCACCGCGGCCCCGGTGGCTACGCCAGACGGCGCACGTTGCGCGCGGCGGCGTCGGCGAGGTCCTTGCCCACCACGAGCACGAGCGCGGCCGCGAGGTTGTCGGCCAGTACCGGCAGGTCCGTGTAGTCGAGCTCGCTCGGCGTCTTGCCGATGCGCCTGCTCTCGACGTCCACGGAGACCGACGCCAGCACGGTCCCCACGATCGGCCGCAGCACCTCCTCGACGCGCGCGGCGAGCCGGCTAGACATCCGCGGCCCTCCGGACGCCGTCCTCCGGACTACGCCGCTCCCCGCCGCCGGCAGGGGCGCGACCGGAGCCGTCGTCGGCATCCTGGCACTGCGCACGCACGAACGCCTCCTCCTCCGAGAAGCGCTCGAGGAAGCGCACCATGGCGCGGCGGACCCGGAAGAAGTACAGGCCGAAGAACGCCATCGCGGCGATGACCAGCAGGTCGGAGGCGAGCCGGGTCAGTGTCGTGACGTCGTGCCAGGGCAGGAAGCGCACGACCCAGTCGGAGAGCACCGACGCCGCGAGACAGGCCACGGCAGCGAGCACGTACGTCACGTGCTCGGCGATCGCGGCGCCTGGAGCGACCCGCCGAAGCGCGAGCACGTCGACCAGCATGACCGCCGCGAGCACGAGCGCGACCGCGCCCACCGCGACGTCCAGCGCCCGCGGGACCATCGAGACCGTCGCCGCCGGCGCCGGAGGCGGCGAGAGCAGCAACATCGGTATCGTCAGCAGCGTGAGTCGGGGTGCGTCGCCCACTCGCCCTCGCTCTCTTGCCGGTCGTCACGGTATGCCCTCCGTCGCCCCGGCGTCTGCCCCCGGAGAACGACGGAGGGTCGTCGCACGGAGCGGTCTTCCGTCTTCAATCGGCAGGCGGGTCGCCGAGGATGAGCCGAAGTCGATGCTTCGACCTCGGCGTTCTCCCCGAGCCGCCCCCGCCGCCTTCTGCGGCCCGCCCGCCTCCCACTACCGCTCCCTCAACCGGCCGAAGAACTCGCGCAGCAGCTGCCCGCTCTCCTCGGCCAGCACACCGGAGGTCACGTCGAAGCGGTGGTTGAGCCGTTTGTCGTCGCTGAGGTCGTAGAGTGAGCCGACGGCGCCGGCCTTTGGGTCGAAGGCGCCGAAGACGAGCCGCGCGATGCGTGCCTGGTGCATGGCACCGGCGCACATCGGGCACGGTTCGACCGTGACGTACACGGTGCAGTCCGCCAGGCGCCAGCGGCCGAGGTCGCGCGCGGCGTCGCGCATCGCGAGCAGCTCGGCGTGCGCGGTGGGGTCGTGGTCGACCTCCCGGCGGTTGTACGCGCGGGCGACCACCGCCCCGTCGCAGACGACGACGGCGCCGATGGGCACGTCGCCGATCTCCTCGGCCTTGCGCGCCTGTTCCAGCGCCATGCGCATGTAGGTCTCGTCCGGGCTCACCCGCCCTCCCTCCTGCCGTGGCGCCGGGCGGAACCGCTATCGCCGTCACAGCGGATTCTAGCAGGGCGGGTGGTACACTATCGGCGCTTCGGGACGCCGTCGTGCCGGGCGCGGAGGGATGGCAGAGTCTGGTTTATCGCGGCGGTCTTGAAAACCGCTGGCCCGCAAGGGCCCGGGGGTTCGAATCCCTCTCCCTCCGCCACATCTCACCGGGGCTATCCACTCGCGCACAGCGCAGGCTGCGGCCCGGCCCATCCCGTAGTGTCGGCCGACGCTGCCTCACGAGCTCCCCTTCGTGGATCTCCGACGCCTTCCGGTCGATCGAACGGGACTACCCGCGGATGGTCGGCGCGAACTGGTTCCACGGGGCCGACGAGGTGGACTTCAGTGTGGACTCCTCCATGGAGAGCCTGAAGGCCTACCGGCGCGAGATGCGCAGGCTGGCAAACCGACGCGATAGCGACGGTCGGCCGGATGGGGTGCGGGTCGGCGGTCGCGGAGGAGGGCTCGTCGACGCGGGTGCCCGCGAGGTGATGCAGCTGGCGCGGGATGGGGGGCGCCACCGCAAGCGCGCTGGCTCAGCCGGACGTCTCCGTCATCCTGGCGTTCCAGAAGCATCTGGAAGCCGGGCTGTGATCGCGCCGCCCGAGGGAGCGCGCCGCGACGCCACCCCCTCTCAGGAGCGGCACGGGTGACCTAGACGCTCAGTACCGCCGTTCCTCACCTGCCCTCACGTGCAGCTTGTCCTCGATGTAGGCGATGTGCCGCTGCTCGTCGGCGTAGTTTCGCTGCAGCAGGTCGTGCACGTCCGCGGGCACGTCCCACTGCACGGCGTCGCGGTAGCTGCGGTTCGTGATCTCCTCGTTCTGGTGCATGGCCTTGAGCGCCTGCTCCCCGCTCACCGCGGCGCGCAGCTTCGTCATCCCCTCGATGAGGTAGCCCTTGAAGTCCGGTTTCGGCTCGGGCGGCTCCTGACCCAGGCCGCGTATCGTCGCGCGCAGATCGTCGGCGTGCCTGCGGTGGTCGTCGCGGTACCGCTGCAGGTGTCCTCGGACGTCCGCCTCGTCGGCGTGTTCGATCGCCTCCTCGTAGGCGCGCTCCGCGTCCACGTCCAGACGCATCAGGTCGCCGAGCTTCTCCACCATCTCTCCGGTGTCCATGCGCTCCTCGTGCATCCGTCACCCCCCCTCGGTCCGCTCTGAAGGACGGGTTAGTGTTCCCCGCGTCGGATGCGATGAACCTCGGGGCGGACGCCGCGCCGGAAGGCGCCGTCGGCCTCGGAGGAGCCCCCGCCGCGGCCTGCGCGCCTACTCGCCGCTCGCGCCGGCCGGCGCGAAGACGCCGAGGAAGCGCAGGGAGCCCGCCGTGGTGGAGGCGATCGGGACGGGCTCTGCGTCGGGAGCGAAGGGCACCCAGACTATCTCGTCCTCGAGCGTCACCAGGCTCGGCGCCTCGCCGTCGCCGCCTTCGCTCTCGGCTCCGGGCCGGGAGCGCACGCAGACGGCGCCGTCGGCCTCGGGAAGCGGCCAGATCGCGCTCACGTGCATCGCGGGGTCCTCGTCGAGCAGCCGTGACTCCCGGGCCCCGAGATCGTGCAGCTCGAGCCGGTTCCGCCCCTCGATGCGCTGCGAGAGGAGCACCTTGTCGTCGGCGACGAACGCAGCGGCGTGCACGGCGCCGACGAAGGCGCCGAGTTCCTGCCGGACGACCCGCTCCGGCGCGTCGCCGGAGGGCACGTAGCTCACGAGCGAACGCTGTACCCCGGAGACCCCTCCGCGCAGGTTCCTGCGCAGAAGGACGCTGCCGTCGCCGGACATGTCGAGAAGGGACCCCTCGGCGGCGAGATCCACGCTCCCGCCGGCGCCCCGCTCCCAGTACCGGGTCCTGCCGAACGCACCGCCGCCGGGCTCGAGCTCGACGTAGGTCACGCGGCCCTCCCTGGCGAACGAGGGGCCGAAGCTGCGGGCCCCTCCCACCGCGGCGATCCGCTCCGGCTCGAGGGACCCGGGCTCGACGAGGTAGAGCGCCTGCCCCCGAGGGTCCTCGGTCCTGACCGCGAAGCACAGCGGAGCGAACGGGGACGAGGAGACCTGGCCGAGGACCTCGCCGGACAGCAGCGTGCGCGGCTCGCCGCCGTCGAGGTCCCGCGCGAGCAGCGCCGCCTGGGCGCCTCTCGTCGCGTACAGGACGTCGGAGCCGCTCACGCCGATGGTGCCGCGCACGTCCCGGGCGAGCAGGCGCGGCTCGCCGCCCTCGCGGAACGCCCACAGGTCCTTGCGCCCCTCCTCGGCAGTCTCGAAGAGGAGCTCGGAGCGTTCGGGGACCCAGGCCACGAACATGGAGACGCCAACCGGCCCGTCCGCGTTGAGCAGCACCTCCGGGTCCCCCTGCCCGAGCGCGACCGCGTAGAAGGACCTGCCGGCGACGGAGTAGACGGCGCGGTAGCCCGCGATCCCCGCGGGGACGGGCCGCGATGGTTCCGCCTGCTCGGAGGTGCCGTCCTCGCGCGCGCAGCCTGCGGGCGAGGCCAGCGCCGCGACGACGAGCGCCGCGAGCAGCAGGGAGCGGAGGCGCATTGCGGTCATAGGGGCACCTCTGGGCCGGTCGACGCCACTGCCACCTATGGTAACGGTGCCGGAGGTCCCCGCGCCATCGCGTCTCGGACCGATCCGTTCGCTGCAGGGACTGAGGACGGCGTATGGGAAGAATCGTAAGTAACGTGCGGCGAACGTACAGCGGACGCCGACGAAGGGCCGCGACCGAGGCCTGAGGGGACCGCATGGCGCGATCATCCGCCCGACGGCACGACGAGCGGCGAATGCGGCAAGCAGGGTTCGGCTCGGGTGAGGAACGGTTCCGGGCGCTGGTCGAGCGAGCCGGGCTCGGCCCCGCGCACCCGCGGTCCCGGCGCGTCTGCGAAGGCGTCGTGATCCTCGGCCCCGAGGGCGGCGTGGCGGGCATGAACGCCGACGCGCTGGAGATGCACGGCCTCGGTCGAGACGAGCCCTCCGCGGAGGCGGCCCCGCCGGATCTGGACTACTACACGTTGCGCGGCGACCCGATGCCGGCCGAGGAGCGCCCCGCCGCCAGGGTGGCGCGCGGCGAGCGCTTCACGGACGTGCGCGCCGTGGTGCGTAACGCCCGCACGGGTGACGCGCGCTTCTGGGCCTTCTCGGGGTCTCCGGTCCTCGGCAGCGACGGGCGGGCCGAGCTCGCCGTGGTGACGATGCGTGACGTCACCGAGGAGCACACCGCCGAGCTCGAGCGAGCCGAGCTCTTCCATCAGCTGGAGGCGATAAGCCGGGTGAGCGACGTCGCCATCCGCGGGCTGGACATGGACGAGCTCCTCCGTCGGCTGCTGGAGGAACTGGTGGAGGTGACACGGGCGGACGCCGGGGTGGTGCTGTTGCGCCGGGGGGAGCGGCTGGTCTCCGCCGTGGCCGTGGGCATCGAGGCGGAAGAGGAGGCCGGCTTCTCGGTCGGGGTGGACGAGGGGTTCTCGGGCCGGATCGCGACGACGGGCGAGACGTCCTACGTCCGGGACCTGGACGCCGGCGACGGCGCGCTGAGCCCGTTCCTGCCGTCGCACGGGCTGCGCTCGCTCCTCGGTGTGCCGCTCGGGATCGGGGACGAGGTGCTCGGCGTGCTCCACGTCGGCTGGCGGAGGACACGCCGCTTCGACGCACGGCAGGCTCGTATCCTCGAGCTCGCCGCGGACCGGTGCGCGCTGGCCATAAGGAACGCGGAGCTGCGGGAGCGCGAGCACCACGCACTGCGGCTCGCCGAGGCGCTCAACGCCATGAACAGGCTGCTGCTCTCGACGCTGGACGTCGAGGAGATGCTTCAGCGCGTCGTGGAGGAAGCCGCGCAGGCCATCGGCGCGGAGAAGGGGCTGCTCGTCCGGCCGAGGGGGGACGACTGGGTCATGGAGCACGCCTACAACCTCCCTTCCGAGGTCAAGGGCGTCGTCTTCTCCCGCGAGGCCGCCCCCAGCGTCACCGCGGTGGCGACCACCGGCAAGCCTTCCCTCGTCCACGACGTGCGCCACGAGTCCGCCTCGGAGGTCGAGATGCCCGAGAGCTTCGGGGTCCGCGCTCACATCCTCGTGCCGCTGTTCGTGCAAGCCGAGCTGGTGGGGATCGTCGGCTTCGCGTGGAGCGAACCGCTGACCTTCAGCGACGAGGACCTGACGTTCGCCGAGAGGCTCTCGACGGCGGTCTCGCTAGCGCTCGAGAACGCGCGGCTGTACGAGAACGAGAGGCGCGTGGCGCACACGCTGCAGGAGTCGCTGCTCGCGCTGCCGCAGCGCCTCGCGGGGATGAGCTTCGCGCACGCCTACCACTCCGCCGCGGAGTCCGCGAGGGTGGGCGGCGACTTCTACGACGTCTTCGAGCTCGACCACGGGCACGCCGGCCTGGTCATGGGAGACGTGTCGGGCAAGGGACTGGAGGCCGCCGTGCTCACCTCACTGGTCAAGAACACGCTCCGCGCGCACGCGGTGGAGCGCGGGAAGACGCCGGCGGAGATCGTGTGCATGGCCAACGAGGTCGTGTACCGGGAATCGGGCTTCTCGACGTTCGTGACCCTGTTCTTCGGCATCCTGGACCGACGGGACGGGAGGCTGGTGTACTGCAACGCGGGCCACCCCACGGCCGCCGTCGTCCGCGGGGACGGGACGATAGTGACGCTCCGGTCGAACTCGCCGCTCGCCGGCGCCTTGCTCGGAGCGCGGTTCCAGCAGTCCGAGACGTGTCTGGAGGAGGGGGACCTCCTCTTCATGTACACCGACGGCCTGACCGAGGCGCGCGACAGCGGAGTGATGTTCGGCCAGGACCGGCTCTTCGACATCCTCGCGCGGACGAGGGCCGAGGGACCGGCCGGAGCCGTCCGGAGCGTGCTCGACGAGGTGCTGTCCTTCACTGGCTGGCGGCTCTCGGACGATCTCGCGGTGCTCGCCGTCCAGCGCGACGAGACCGGCCTCGGCCCGACGCAGCAGAAGCTGCCCCTCATGTGACCGCGGTCCGCGCACGCCCCCGCGAGGGCGGGAGGTGGTACGCTCGCAGCGGCCGCCGGGGCGACGAGCCGCGTGAGGAGGACCCGATGCCGGAGTCGTCCGTCTCGGACATGGACGAGCAGCGCAGGGCCACCTTCGCGGCGATGGTGGCCGGAGGCGACGCGATCATGCTCCTCGTCGATCCCGAGACGATGAGGTACGTCGAGGTGAGCCCCGCCGCGGAGCGTTTCTACGGGTGGTCCCGCCAGGAGTTCCTCACGAAGGGCCCGACCGACGTCAACCCGCTGGACCCGCGGGAGCTGAAGCGGCGGATCACGGCGGCCTCGAGGGGCGCCGACGAGGGCGTCGACGAGGCGCAGCACCTGCTCGCCACCGGCGAACTGCGCGACGTGGAGGTGCACACGCGCGGCATCGACCTCGAAGGCAGGACCTGTGTCATCGCGACCGTCTTCGACCTGCGCGAGCGCCGCCGGGTGCTGAACGAGCTGGAGGCGAGCGAGGAGCGCTACCGCACTCTCGTGGAGCTCACGCCCGACGCGCTCTTCGTACAGACCGGTGGCCGCTTCGCCTACCTCAACCCCGCCGCGGTCCGGCTGTTCGGAGCCGATGACGCGGACGAGCTGGTCGGGCGCGACGTCTTCGAACTCGTGCACCCCGACTTCCGCGACGCCGTCGCCGCGCGGCTGCACACCCTGCGCGACGAGCGCCGCCCGGTCCCCGCGATGCGGCAGAAGTACCTCCGCCTGAACGGGGAAGCGGTGGACGTGGAGGTGGCGGCCGTGCCGATCGACTTCGGAGGCGAGCCCGGCGCCCAGGTGCTCGCCCGCGACATCACCGAGGCGATCGTCGCGGAGGCGGTGATGGCGTGGAACACGGCGATAGTCGAGTCCTCCAAGGACGCCGTCTACAGCGCCGACCTGGAGGGCCGGATCCTCAACTGGAACCCCGCCGCACAGGCGATCTTCGGCTACACCGCCGAGGAGATGGTGGGCCGCTCCGTCCTCGACATGATCCCCGAGGAGCTCCGGGAAGAGACGAACCGGCGACGGGACCGCGTGATGGCCTCGGCCCGCGCCGAGCACTTCGAGACCGTGCGGATCCGCAAGGACGGGACGGGGGTGGACGTCTCCATCTCCCTCTCTCCGATCGACGACGGCAGCGGAAGGCTCATCGGCATCTCGGCCATCGCCCGTGACATCTCCGAGCGCAAGCAGCTCGAACAGGCAAAGGACGAGTTCCTCTCGCTGGTCTCGCACGAGCTGCGCACTCCGCTCACGACCATCCACGGCTACGCGCAGCTCCTCGCCGACCCCAAACGTCCGTTCCGTCTCGCCCGCCGGGTCCAGGTCGGCGAGCGCCTGCTCCAGCGGGCCGAGGACATGATGTCGCTCGTGGAGGACCTCCTCCAGGCCGGCCGGCTGCGCTCGGGCATCTTGCGTATGCAGCCCGAGCCCGTCGACGCGATGGGCATGCTGGCCGCGCTCGCCGAGACGCTGGCCGACGAGGACAGCGAGCGTCTTCGCCTCGTCGGGGAGGATCGGCCGATCACGGTATCGTGCGACCCCAAGTGGATTTCCGTGGCGCTGGGGAACCTCGTCGGCAACGCGCTCAGGTTCTCGCCCCCCGAGGAACCGGTCGTCGTCGGGGTGGTCCGCGACGGCGCGACGGTCTCGTTCAAGGTATCGGACCGCGGCCCGGGCCTGGAACCCGCCGCTGCGGAGCGCCTCTTCGACCGGTTCGTGCAAGGCGACATGAGCTCCACTCGGCCGCACGAGGGCGCGGGGCTCGGTCTCTACATCGCGCGGCGCATCGTCGAGCTCCATGACGGGACGATCACCGTCGAGACGGCGCCCGGCGGCGGAGCGGTCTTCTCGATCACGCTCCCCTGCGCCTGAGCCGGGGCGACGCGCCCCGCGAGCGGCGCGGCGCGTCGCCCCCGCGACACCCCCGGCGCGGTCGCGGCGCGGCATGGCCCTCGCTATAATGATGCTCCTGTCGAGGGGTGTCCGCGCTTGCGCGCGGACGGGTAGGTCCTCGGGAGGACTCGCGGAGAGTTGGCCGAGTCGGTTGAAGGCGCTCGCCTGCTAAGCGAGTAAGGGGTTATAACGCCCCTTCGAGGGTTCGAATCCCTCACTCTCCGCCATTTGACAACGACACCTGCCGGGTGGCAGGATACCCAAGCCCTGGGGGGGACCCCGATGGGCTACGCGCCCTTAGCTCAGCCGGATAGAGCGTGTGACTACGAATCACAAGGTCGGGGGTTCGAATCCCTCAGGGCGCGCCACCTCACCTAGGCCGGAGGCCCCGCAGCGCGGGGCCTTTCCAGCGCCCGCCGCCGAGGACGTGGCCGTCGCGCCCCGGCTTCGAGTACCCTGGTGGCCGGAGGTTCCCGAGGGGAGCTAGGAGCCCGGCGATCGAGACCGTCATCGGCGTGATGGGCGGCGGGGTCGGCAGCGAGGGCGTGACCGCGGACGCGGAGCGCCTGGGCGAGCTGATAGCCTCGCGCGGCTGGGTGGTCCTGACCGGCGGACGCGACGCCGGTGTCATGGCGGCCGCGTCGCGAGGGGCCAAGCGGGCGGGCGGGCTCGTCGTAGGCGTGCTGCCCGGCGTCGATCTCGCGGGGACCGCGCGCGACATCGACGTCCCGATCCTCACGGGCATGGGCGACGCCCGGAACGTCGTCAACGTGCTGTCCAGCCGCGTGGTCGTCGTGCTGCCGGGGGAGGCCGGCACGCTGTCCGAGGCAGCGCTCGCGCTCAAGGCGGACCGCCCGGTCGTCACGCTCGGCTTCGATCTCGGAGCTGCGTTCGACCCCTACCGCCGGTCGCGCCGCCTCGTCGAGACGGGCTCCCCCTCAGAGGCCCTCGCCGCCGTCGAACGCTTCCTCGACGAGGACGCCGCCCGCTGGGAGGCACGGCGATGACGCGGCCGCGCCCTCGCAAGCGGCTGAGGCGCCTGGAGAACGTGGACGTCTCGCGCCCCCGGCGGCGGGCCCCGGCGCCGGCGGCGGCGGCAGGCCACCTTCGCGGGGCTCCCCGGCGGAGGCGCCGCTCGCCGCTTCCCGCGATGGCGGCGCTGCTCACGGTCGCCGCGATGGTCGCCGTCAGCGGGTGGTGGTGGCTGGGCCGGCCCGCCGTCGTGACCGTCTCCGTCACGCCGGCCGACGCGCTGGTCGTCTTCGGGAGCGACGAGCCCACGGGTGCGCCGGTGACCTATCGCGACCTCGAGCCGGGTTCGTACACCGTGCGGGTCGAGCGGGCCGGCTTCGAGCCCGCCGAGGCGACCGTGCGGGCGGAGCGCGGCAAGACCGCGCGGGTGGCGCTGCGGCTGGAGCCGCTGCCCCAGTCGGTATCGGTATCGGTGGAGCCGGCGGGAGCGGCGCTCGTGCTGAGCTCGGGCGGCGACGAGCTCTACAACGGCACCGCCCCCTACGAGGGCGAGCTCCCCTCCGGACCGCTCGAGCTCGCCCTTCGGCTGGAGGGCTACAACGAGGTCACGCGGGAGTTCTTCCTCGACGCGCCCGTGAAGCTGGCTTTCCGCCTGGACCCCGAAGGTCAGCTCTTGCACGGCGTCTGCGTGTTCAAGTGCGTCCCGGCGCCCAAGGGCCTCGCCATCACGCCCGACAACCGGCAGGTGTGGGTCACCGCGCTCGTGACCCAGCCCTCCGTTGTCGCGTACGACGCGCGCACCGGCAAGGAGCTCGGAGGCGTCGACCTGGGCGAGTCCGGAGCAGTGGAGGTCGTGTTCAACCGCGACGGCTCGCGCGCCTATGCCAGTCAGATGCAGTCGGCCTCGGTCTTCGAGATCGACACCCGGACGTTCAAGGTGCTCAGGCGGCTCAAGACCGGGTCGGCGTGGACCAAGGTGGTGGCCCTCTCGCCCGACGAGAAGGTGCTGTACGCCGCGAACTGGTCGGGCGACGACGTCTCCGAGATCGATCTCGCGACCGGCGAACTCGTCCGCAGGATCCCGACCGTGGACACGCCCCGCGGGCTCTACCCCACCGCCGACGGCGAGCGGCTCTTCGTGGCCGGCTTCGGCGAGAACAGCGCGACGGGGCGGCTGCAGGTCATCGACCTCGCCACCGGCAGGGGCGAGACGTTCCTCGAGAAGCGCGGCGCGGCGATGCGCCACATGGTCGCCGACGAGCGCCGCGGCGTGCTGTTCACGAGCGACATGGGCTCGGACGTCGTGTGGGTGACGGAGATGGCCACGCTGAAGACGCGCAAGTTCGCCGACGTGGACAGCCACCCCAACACCATCGACGTCTCGCCCGACGGCCGCGTGCTGTTCGTGTCCTGCCGAGGACGGAACAACCCCGTCTCCTACAACCTGCCCGGCCCTGACTGGGGCTCGATCCTGCTGTTCGACACGACGAACGGCAAGCCGCTGGACGCCATAGTGGGCGGCAACCAGTGCACCGCGCTCGACCTGTCGCCCGACGGCAGGCTGCTGGTCTTCAGCGACTTCCTCGACGCGCGGCTGCACACCTACGAGGTGCCCGGCTACGAGACGCTGGCGGCGGGCAAGGGCGGCCGGTACCAGGCGCACTTCCGCGAGATCGTGAAGTAGGAGCGCCTCCCCTTCGCCGCTTCAGGTCCCCGAGACGGCCGGGTCCCGCGTCGAGCACCCGTGCCTGCTGATGCCCGTCCTCGACACCACCCTCGCTGTCATGTCCGAGGCGATCCGCGGCGCGCGGCGCGACTACGTGCGCCCCCTGGCGGCCGCCTCGACCTGCGCCTCGCGCTCGGCAGCGTGGCCGCCGAACATGCTGCGCAGCGCCGAGAGCACCCGCCCGGCGTAGCTGGGCGCCGCCTCGCTCTCCACCCGGAAGCGAAGCGAGCGCGCGATGACCGGCGCGGGCACGCCGAGCTCCTCGGCGGCGCGCACCGTCCACTCCCCCTCGCCGGTGCGGCCCACGACGCCCGACACGCCCTCGAGCTCCGTCCCCCAGGTCTCGTACGCGCCGCGCAGCCATCCCAGCAGGCGCGACTCGATCACGCTGCCATGGGCGTAGACCTCGGCGGCACTCAGCAGGTCGATCCCGTAGGGGGAGGCGCGCAGGATCGCGAAGCCCTCGGCCACGGACTGCATCATCCCGTACTCGATGCCGTTGTGGACCATCTTCACGAAATGGCCGGCGCCGTGGCCCTCGAAGAAGGCGAAACCGCCGGGGACGGTCAGATCCTCCCACAGCGGCCGCAACCGTTCGAAGGCCTCGCGGCGTCCGCCGATCATGAGGCAGGCCCCGTTGCGCGCTCCCGCGGGCCCCCCGGAGGTCCCGCAGTCGAGGAAGTCCACCCCCAGCTCGACGATGCCACGCGCTCGGGCGGCGGTGTCCGCGTGGAAGGAGTTCCCTCCGTCGACCAGCACGTCCCCGGGCTCCAGCAGGCGCGCGACGCCCGCCTCTCCCAGCAACGCCTCCTCCGTCACCGCCCCCGCGGGCAGCATCATCCACACCACGCGCGGCGGGGTGAGCGCGCGCACGGCCTCGGCGAAGGTGCGGGCCGGCTCGAGGCCCTCCGCGGCCATCCCCTCGGCCACCGCGTGAGTGCGGTTCCAGCCCACCACGCGCCACCCGTGGTCGAGCAGGTTCCGCGCTATGCCCGAGCCCATCTTGCCGAGGCCGATCACGGCGATCTCGCGGCGCACCCCCTGCGCCTGCACCAGCGGCGCGCGGCCCTCCACCGAGCGGTCGGCCTGCTCCAGGATGGCCGCGGAGCCCGGCTCGTAGCTCGCGAGCGGAGTGAGGTCCTCGGCCCACGCGCGCAGGAAGGGGTCGATGAACCCCCACATCGCGCGGACCTCCTCGGTGGAGACGAAGAGCGTCTGGTCACCGAGGACGGCGTCGAGCAGCAGCTTGGCGTACTCCTCCACGTACGGCGCGCGGCCCTGCTCGTAGAGCAGGAAGTCGAAGCGGCGCTCCTCCAGGCGCAGCTCCAGCCCCGGCCGCTTGGCCCAGAACCCGATGTGGATGCCCTCCTCCGGCTCCAGCGTGAAGCTGACCCGGTTGCGCACGTGCCGCCCGTCGGGGGGACACAGGCACGGCTGCGGGTGGCGGAAGGTGACGTCGATGCGCTTCCGGACCTCGGGCAGCCGCTTTCCCGACTCCAGGGTGAACGGTACGCCGTCCCAGCGCGGGTCGCGCAGGGTGGTGCGCAGCTTGAAGTACGTCTCGGTCGTGGAGTGCGGGTCCACGCGCTCGATGCCTCGGTACCCCTCGTACTGCGCGCGGAACGACGAAGCGGCGGCCTGCTGCGGGGAGAGCCGCGGCAGCCGCCGCAGGGCCTCCGCGCGCCGCGCCCGTATGGAGGAGGCGTCCATCACCCGCGGGCGGTCCATCGTGACGAGCGCGAGCATCTGCAGCAGGTGGTTCTGCCCGACGTCGCGCAGCGCTCCCACGCCGTCGTAGAAGCCCGCCCGACCCTCGACCCCGATCTCCTCGAGCAGGGTGATGTCGATGCGCTCCACGGCCTCGGCCGTCCACGACGGCTCGAAGAGGTTGTTCGAGAAGCGGAAGGACAGGATGCCCTGCAGCATCTCCTTGGCGAGGTAGTGGTCGATGCGGTAGACCTGCTCCTCGGCGAACAGCGAGCCCAGCAGCTCGTCGAGCTCCCGGGAGGTGGCCACGTCCTTGCCGAACGGCTTCTCCACGAGCACGCGTGTCCACCCCTCCTCGTCGCTGCACGGCCGCGTGAGCCCGGAGGAGGCCAGCCGCCCGAGGATCACACGGTAGTGCTCCGGGGGCACGGCCAGGTAGAAGAGCTTGTTGGCGCACTCGCCCGCCTCGTCGTCGCGCCGGCGCAAGTCGTCGGCCAGTCGCCCGTACGCCGCGTCGTCCTCGAAGGTCCCGCGGTGGTAGCGGAACATCCCGAGGAAGGACTCGTCGGCCGCGTGGAAGCGCTGGCGCAGGATGCCCGAGACGTGCTCGCGGAGCTGGTCGTCGCTCCAGTCGCGCCGCGAGAAGCCCACGACCTCGAAGCGCGACGGCAACCGGTCCTCGGTCCAGAGGTGGTGCAGGGCGGGCGCGATCTTGCGCGCCATCAGGTCACCGGTCGCGCCGAACACCACCAGCACCGTGGGTCGGGGCTTCCCCGTCGCCCCGGCGACCTGGATCCACATGTCCATCCTCGCCTCCGCGTCCGGCGGCTCGCCACCCGCCTCCCGGGCCGAATCCCACACCCGGTTATCCCCGAACCGCGCGCCGGCGAAAGCGACGCGAAGCGGCCGTGCCCCGAAGGGCACGGCCGCCTTCCCTGGTGCCGCCGCTCGGGAGGGGGGAGGAGGGTCCGCGCGGCGGCACGCGCTCGATCCCGCTACACCGCTCGCCTGCCGGTCAGCAGCTGGTACACGAGCACCACGGCCGCCACCAGCAGAAGCAGGTGGATGAAGCCGTTGAGCGTGTAGTTCGCCAACAGCCCCACGAGCCACAACACGAGAAGGATGGCGATTATGGTCCACAACATCTCAGACACCCCCTAGAACGACTCGCGGGTGTTCGCCGCGTCCTCGCTCTCCTGTCCGTCACCTACGCCTCGTTTATACCCAGACGGGTATCGCTCAAACACCCGGTCGACGGTCGGGAGCGTGCGCGATGCGAGGCTGCCGTGCACTCCTAACCCGGGCGGACGACCTCCTGGCCGCCCATGTAGGGTCGCAGTGCCTCGGGCACGACGACGTTGCCGTCGGCGAGCTGGTAGTTCTCCAGAACGGCGGCCAGGCATCGTCCGACGGCGAGCCCCGACCCGTTCAACGTGTGCACAAGGCGGGTGCCCTTGAACAACGCGGGGTCGCGGTAGCGGATCCGGGCGCGCCGCGCCTGGAAGTCGGTGCAGTTCGAGCAGGAGCTGATCTCCTTGTAGCCGTCGTAGGAAGGCAGCCACACCTCGATGTCGTAGGTCTTGGCCGCGGCGAAGCCCATGTCGCCGGTGCACAGCACGATCACGCGATAGGCCAGACCGAGGATCTCCAGGATGCGGCACGCGTCCGTCAGCATCGACTCGAGCTCCTCGGCGGACTGCTCCGGGGTCGTGTACTTGACGAGCTCGACCTTGTCGAACTGGTGCACGCGGATCAAGCCCCGCGTGTCCCTCCCCGCCGCCCCGGCCTCCTCGCGGAAGCACGGCGTGTACGCGCAGTAGCTCAGCGGGAGCTGTTCGGCCTCCAGGATCTCGTCGCGGTGGATGTTGGCGAGCGGCACCTCGGCGGTCGGGATCAGGTAGAGCCCCTCGGTCGTCTGGTAGAGGTCGTCGGCGAACTTGGGCAACTGACCGGTACCGGTGAGCGTCTCTGCGTTGGCCAAAGCCGGGGGCGCCCACTCCTTGTATCCGGCCTCCCCGTGGGTGTCGAGCATGAGGTTGATGAGCGCGCGGTTCAGCCGCGCGCCCGCGCCGCCCAGCAGGATGAAGCGCGACTCGGCGAGCTTGACGGCGCGCTCGAAGTCGATCGCGCCCAGCGCGGGTCCGAGGTCCCAGTGCGCGGCCGGCTCGAAGTCGAGCGCCGGCGGCTCGCCCCACCGGCGCACCTCGACGTTGTCGTGCTCCTCGACGCCGATCGGCACGGAGGCGTCCGGCGGGTTCGGGATGACGAGCAGCAGTTCCCGCACGTCGCGCTCCACGGCCTCGAGGTGCGCGCCGAGGACGTCCAGCTCGTCGTTGATCTCGCGGACCTCGGCCTTGAGCTCCTCGGCCTCCTCGCGACGGCCTTCCTTCATCATCGCGCCGACGAGCTTGGAGGCCTCGTTGCGCCGTGCCTGGCGGGCCTCGACCCGGCCGATCAGCTCGCGCCGCTCCGTGTCGAACTCAAGGAACGCCGCGACGTCCCAATCCGAGCCCCGCTGCTCCAGCGAGCGCCTCACCTCGTCGATGTTCTCGCGCACCCAGCGCGCGTCGAGCATACTGCCTCCTTGAGGGCGGGGCCCGGCCCGCGACCGTCGGCTCGGAGTATAGCGGAGCGGCGACACGAGTCGGTGCGGGGATTGCTGGGCCGGAGATGCCCGAACACACCCGGCCGGCACGGGGGCGTCGATGGAGCGCAAGAGCATCCTCGTCGTCGACGACGAGGAGTCGATCGCGAAGATAGTCCGATACGCGCTGGAAGAGGCCGCCTTCACCGTCCGCGTGGCTCCCGATGCCGAGCGCGGCCGGCAGGCGCTGCGCGACCGGGAGCCGGATCTGGTCGTGCTCGACGTCATGCTGCCCGACGGCTCGGGGCTGGACCTCCTGCGCGAGCTGCGCGCGGCCAGCCGCGTCCCCGTGCTGATGCTGTCGGCCCGCGCCGAGGAGATAGACCGCATCCTCGGCCTCGAACTCGGCGCGGACGACTACGTCATCAAGCCCTTCTCCCCTCGCGAACTCGTCAGCCGTGTCAAGGCGCTGCTGCGGCGGCGTGACATGGACGCGGCCTCCGAGCGCCACGAGCTGCGCGTGGGCGACCTGCACCTCGACCTCGAGGCCATGGAGGCGCGCATCGACGGCCGGCCCGTGGAACTGACCGCATCCGAGCTGCGGATCCTCGCACTGCTCGCCCGCCACCCTGGGCGGGTCTTCTCCCGCGCGTCGATCCTGGACGCCCTCTGGGGCGGACAGACGGCGGGGGGAGAGCGCGCCGTGGACGTGCACGTGCACAACCTCCGCGAGAAGATCGAGGACGACCCGGCGCGGCCCCGCCGCCTGCTCACCGCCCGCGGCCTCGGCTACCGGCTGAGCCCCCATGACTAGGAGCCGCCCCCGCGTCTCGGTGCGGCTGTGGCAGACGGCGCTGTTCGTCGCGGTCGTGGGCGTGGCCATGGGCCTGCTTTGGGCGCTGCTGATCCCCGGGCTGGAGGGCCGTCTCGAGACGGCCGCCGCCGAGGAGCAGCTGCGCGCTGCCGGCGAGGTCGCTGCCGCGGCGGGCCGCGCCTACCCCCTCACGGTGGAGAGCCGCGAGCGGCTGCGCGGCGACGTCGAGCGGATCCGCTCGCTGCTCGGCGGCGAGGTGTGGGTGTACGACCTGACCGGCACCGAGATCGTCGGCAGCCACGGCGACGCCGTGCCGGAGGCGCTGCTGCGGCGCGCGCAGGTCGAGGGGCTCGCCGACAGCCCGCCGTTCGCCGAAGCGACGGTCTCCGAGGACGGGCTCGCGATCGCCTCCCGCGCGGTCTTCGACCACGAGGGCCGCCGCGCGGGCAGCGTCGTCGTCGCGCACCCGACCCGCGATGCAGGGCTCGTGCTGGAGGCGGCGCGCTCGCGGCTGCGGACCACGTTCTGGCTCGCGTCGATGGTCGCGGGTCTGGTCGGCCTCGGCTTCTCCGAGATCATCTCGCGGCGCGTGCATCTGCTCACGCGCGCGGCGCATGCGATCGCGGAGGGGGATTTCGACCAGCGTCTCCCCAAGTCCCTGATGCCCGACGACATCCGCGACCTCGCGGACGTCTACAACGTGATGGCCGAGCGGCTCGGCGAGGTCTTCGAGGCGCTGCGCGAGCAGGAGCGCGAGATCGCCGCTGTCGTCCGGTCGATGGCCGAGGCGGTCGTGGCGCTTGACGCGGACGGGGCGGTGCGCATCCTCAACCCCGCGGCCGAGACCATCCTGTTCATGAAGGCCGAGGACCTGCTCGGAAGGTACGTCGACGAGGCGATCGTCCACGAGGACGTCCTGCGCCTCGCGCATGAGGGCCTTGCCGGCCGGCCGTCTTGGGACACGGTCGAGCTGGGCCGCCGTATCCTGCGCGTCCACGCGACGCCGATCCTCGGCGACGACAGTCCCTCGGGGGTCGTGCTGCTGCTCTCCGACGTCACCGAGCAGACCCTCGCCGACGAGGCCCAGCGGCGCTTCATCGCGCACGCCAGCCACGAGATGCGAACCCCCATCTCGGCGATGAAGGGCTTCCTCGAGCTGCTGCAGGGCCCGGCGAGGGAGGACGAGCGCGTCCGCGAGGACTTCCTGTCCACGATGCGCCTGGAGGTCGAGCGGCTGAGCCGCCTGGTCGCGAGCCTCTTCACGCTCGCGCAGTCCGACGCCGGGCGCCTGCACGTCGACATGCGCCCACACGCCTTCTCCGAGATCGCCGAGGACGTGCTGGCGCTGATGCGCCCGGTGATGGAGGAGGCCGGGATGGCCATGCGCACCGACCTCGCACCGGGCCGGCTGTGCGTGCTGGCGGACCGCGACCGCATAATGCAGGCCCTGATCGCCCTGGTCGACAACGCTGTGAAGTACGCCTCGGCGGGCCGTGAGGTGGTGCTGGGGGCCCGCGTGGAGGGGGCCGGCCTCGTGGTGGAGGTCGCCGACAGCGGTCCCGGGATACCCGAGGAATCCCTCCCGCTGCTCTTCGAGCGCTTCTACCGGGTGGAGGGGTACGGCGGAGGGGGCCAGGGCGCCGGCCTCGGGCTCGCGATCGTGAAGGAGATCGCGGAGGCCCACGGCACCGGGATCGAAGTCGAATCGCGGCCGGGTTCGGGCAGCGTCTTCCGCTTCACCCTGCCCTGTGCCGGCGGGTGCCGGAGCCGCCGGAGTGTGGCCGACGTCGCGGGCTAGGCCCGCGTGGACGAGGCAGGCTAACACAACGCTAACGAGCGGCTGACCGTCCCTTACGAATCCCTGGCTACCTTGACTTCAGAGCGGCATAGGCCGCCCCTGCCGACGGCTACCCTCGGCGGGCCGGAAGGAAGGAGCGGGGCTATGAGCGTCTTCGTTCGCACCGGAGCGGTATGCGACCCCGAGCGCATGAACTTCGAGCGGATCGCGGCGCGGGGGGTCGTGGTCGGGGGCGGGGTGTTCTGGGTGGCCGCGGCGTTCTCGGGACCCTACGCGTTCAAAGACGTCCCCTTCGCGCAGGCGGTCGGCACCGCCGCCGTCCCCTTCGCGCTGACGGTCTTCGTTCTGTTGTTGGGCTGGTGGTTCGAGCGTGCGGCAGCGCTGCTGCTGTACGGCCTCTCCGGCGCCGGCGTCCTCTGGGGCCTGGTCGCCGGGTGGGAGCCCGCCCTGTGGGTGCTGGTGGCGTTCGTGTTCATCGTCCCCATGCTGATCGCGGGAGGGCTCTTCCATCTCGCGGCCCGGATGGAGAGCATCTGCGGCGGGCCGGCCAGGGCGTTGTCGCTGCTCGCGAGCACCGTCGGGACTGCCGGCACCGTCGGCGCCGCCGGCGCCGCCGAGCACACGCCCGAGAACCCGGCTCCGGTCCTCCCCGCCGCCGTGGAGCAGACGCGGTAGCCGGGATGGCCCAAGACGTGGACCGTCGCAGCTTCCTGGGATGGCTGGCAGGCGCGTCCCTGGGAGCGACGGCGCTGCTCTCGGGCGGCACGATCGCCAAGGCGGTGACGCCGCCCGAGCGCAGCATCGACGGCAAGACCAAGATGGGGCCCCTCGCCGTGGCGCGCCTGAGCGACCTGCGCCAGGGAGAGCCCTTGCTGGTCGAGTACGGTGACGACGTGCTCTTCCTGGTGCTCGCCGAGGACGGCACGGTGTCCGGCCTGGATGCCGCGTGCCCCCACGTAGCGTGCAAGCTCCACTTCAACCAGTCCACCCGGGAGTTCGACTGCCCGTGCCACGCGAGCTCCTTCGCGCTGGACGGGACGGTACTGGGTGGCCCGGCGCCTCGCGACATGTACGCGGCGAGGCTGGAGGTCGTCGGCGATGAGGTCGTCGTGTCGGGCTTCGACAGGGCGTGACGAGAGATGAGCAGGATACTCGCGAGCATCGCGCGCCCTTTCGACCAGCGCTTCGACCTGACCGACCGGCTGCACCGCAACCTGCTCGACAAGCCGGTGCCGGCGCACGCGAGGCGCGTCTGGTACTGCTTCGGCGGACTGACGTTCTTCGTGTTCGTGCTGCAGGTGCTATCGGGCGTCTTCCTCACGATGTACTACCAGCCCACCCCCGAGCGCGCCTACGCGAGCGTCTTCTACATCTCACACTACGTGCACTACGGCTGGCTGATCCGGTCCATCCACGTGTGGGGCGCGCACCTGATGGTCGTCTTCATCGTCATCCACATGCTGCGCGTGTTCCTCACCGCGTCGTACAAGAACCCGCGCGAGTTCAACTGGGTCGCCGGCGTCTTCCTGTTCGTTGTGACCATGGGCTTCGGGCTCACCGGCTACCTGCTCCCGTGGGACCAGAAGGCGTACTGGGGCTCCACCGTCACCATCTCGCTCATCAAGCAGGTGCCGCTCGTCGGGAACGCCATGGCGGGCGTGGTGATGGGCGGCGAGGCCATCGGCGCCCCCACGCTCACGCGCTTCTACTCCGGCCACGTCTTCCTGCTGCCCGCCGCGCTCGGCGTGCTGCTGGTCATGCACTTCTGGATGATCCGCAAGCAGGGCATCTCGGGACCGCTGTGAGGCGTCGATGAGAATGGCCAGGATACCCGAGCTCTCGCGGGAAGCCGGACTGGAACAGGTCGAGCCGGGCATCCCGGTGGGCTTGGCCGCCGCGGCGCCGGCGGAGGACGGGCATCCCGAGTGGGACGGACAGCCCACGGTGCCCTTCTTCCCGTACCACGTCATCACGGAAGCCACCGCGGTGATGATCCTGCTGGCCCTCTACACGTTCCTGGCGATCTTCATGCCGGCCCATCTGGACATCAAGTCCGACCCCGCGGTCACGCCCGAGGGGTCCAAGCCCGAGTGGTACTTCCTGTTCCTCTACGCGTTCCTGCACTTCGTCCCGCCGCTGGTCGGCACTCTCGTGCCGGCGGTGGGGATCCTGTTCCTCATCGCCATCCCGTGGCTGGACCGCAACCCGTCGCGCAAGCCTGCGGAGCGCCTGTTCGCCATCACGGCGTGCGTGGTGCTGACGATCGGCATCGTCGGCTTGAGCATCCTCGGGTACGTGGAGTAGGAGCGCCCCGTGTCCCCCGCCCTGACACGTTCGGTCAAGCGCTTCCTCGCGGCGTCCGTCGTGCTCAACGCGCTCATCGTGGTCTCGCTGCTGACGAGCACGCCCGAGGAGAGCCCGGCCGCCACATGGAAGACCGCAGCCTGGCGCATCGCGAACACCACGCAGCCCGTCGCGGACCGCGAGGCGCTGGAGGGGCTGCACGCCGCGGCGTCGGACGTGCCGCGCGAGCGGTGCGTGGCCTGCCACGGGGACAAGACCTCCTCCAAGCTGCCGCTGCACCGCATCCACCTCACCAGCGACCTGCTCCCGGGGCTGGGGTGCCCGGACTGTCATCGGGAGATCAGCCTCAAGCAGCGCACGAGCACCTTCTCGGTCAGGATGGTCGACGTGGGGTTCTGCAAGGACTGCCACTCGGAGTTCCCGGGCCTGGAGGAGAACTCGCCGATGGTGCCCGAGGACTTCGAGGTGGACTGCACGACGTGCCACTCCGGCAGGTCCGCCTTCCGCCACCAACGGCACTACCTGAGCCACATCATCGCGCCGCGCGAGTGCAAGGGCTGCCACGGCGGGCGCGTGCTGCCCTGGTCGCCGGAGCACGAGCGCGAGGACTGGCTGGCCGAGCACGGGCCGAAGGCGCTCGAGGTCGGACGCGACAACTGCTTCAAGTGCCACGAGTTCGGTCTGTCCTTCTGCGACCAGTGCCACTCCGACCGCCCGCCGTCCCACACGCCCAAGGCACAGTGGCTGGCGACGCACTCGGAGCACGCCCGCGACGACACCCGGCGCTGCTTCGCGTGCCACGAGTCCAACTTCTGCCGCAAGTGCCACGTGAACCACGAGGAGGGCTGGCTCGACCGCCATCCGGTGGTGGTGAACGACAAGGGACCGGAGCGTTGCTGGGAGTGCCACAGCGACACGTTCTGCTCCTACTGCCACGCGCGCAGCGAGTAGCCCGGGCGGGCGGCCGCCCCCGGTGACCGCGGACGAGCGTCTCGCGGAGGCAGCGGGGCGGGTGGGGGCGGAAGCGGCACTCTCGCGTAGCGATGAAGCGGGGGCGTCGAGCGCCGTCTTCGATACACTCCTCGTATGGAAGCGCTCGAGACCCTCACCGGGATCGCCCGTCCCCTGCCCCATCCGGCCTCCTCCTCCCGCCGCCTCGCCATCGTGGAGATCGCGGGGCGCGACAGCGTCGCGGCCGGCATCGTCGCGACTCGCGAACGCGGGTTCGAGGCGCTGCTGCCGACGGTCGCGCACACCGGCACCCAGGCCGGCGACGAACGCGCGCCCCTCCGCGCGGTCGAGCTGCTCCGCCGCCGCGTCCGCTCGCAAGCCGAGGTCCTCGACCCGGTCTCGCTGGGCGACACCGCGATGTGGTCGGCGCTCAACGCGCGGTTCGCCTCCGAGATCCACCGGCTCTTCGGCATGCATTCGCCGTGCCTTGCGTGCCACCTCTACCTGCACCTGTGCCGCGTGCCGCTCTCCTGGCGGCTCGGGCGCGTGCCGGTCGTGGCCGGCGAGCGCGACACGCACGGCGGGCGGCTGAAGCTCTCGCAGACGCCGCTCGCCATCGACGTCGCGATCGACGTGCTCTCAGACGCCGGGGTCGAGCTGGTCGAGCCGATCCGGGCCGTCGAGAGCGGCGATGAGATCGCGCGGATCGTCGGCGACGAGTGGGACCCCGCCGCCGGGCAGCTCGGATGCGTGCTGTCGGGCAACTACGTCGCGCTCGACGGGTGCGTCATCTTCGACGAGGACGCGTACGCCCGCTACGCCGAGGAGTTCCTGCGGCCGGCGGGCCGCGCGATCGTGCGGGCGTGGCGGGATCTCGGGTGGGACGACCTCGGCCGCGACGAGAGCGCGCCGGAGCGGCGGCCCGACTACGAGGCGATCGTGCGCGACGTGCTCGAGGGGGTGACATAGGTGGCGGGGGACGCGAGGACGCCAGGGCTCCCACGCGTCCTGCTCGTCATCCTCGACGGCCTCGCCGACCGGCCCTGGCCCGAGCTCGACGGGCTGACGCCGCTGGAGGCCGCGCGCACCCCGAACCTCGACGGCCTCGCATCGTCCGCGGCCACGGGCCTCATGCACCCGCTCGGCCGCGGGCGTGCGCCGGGCAGCGACCTCGCGCACTTCGTGCTCTTCGGCTACCCGGAGGCGCTCTACCCCGGGCGCTCGGTCTTCGAGGCCGCCGGCGACGGGGTGGAGCTCTCCACCGACGAGGTCGCCTTCCGCGCGCTGTTCTGCACGACCGAGCGGCGCGAGGACGGCTCGCTCGTGCTCGCGCGGCACTTCGCGGCCGTCTCCGACGAGGTCTGCCGGGAACTGGCCGAGGAGATAGCCGCCTTCGAGCACGGCGGGCTGTCGCTCCGGCTGACGTTCACCCGCGACCGGCAGGGGATCCTCACGGTGCGCGGCTCGGGGGCGGCGAGCGGTGGCGCGGCGAGCCAGCACGTCACCGACTGCGACCCGTTCTTCCCCGGACGGCCGGTCGCGGCCGTGCGCCCGCTCACCGGCGCCCCGGACCCGGACGCCGCGCTGCGCACAGCCGAGGCCGTCACCGCCTACCTGCGCCACGCGTACCGCGCGCTCTCGGCGCACCCCCTCAGCCGCGGCGCTCCCCCCGAGCGCCGCGCGGACTTCGTGCTCGTGAAGTGGACCGGGCGCCGCCGCCCGCTGCCGCGCTTCGAGTCTCTCACCGGCATGCGGGGCGCCAGCGTCTCCACCGGCACCCTGTTCCGCGGCCTCGCCGCCGGGCTCGGGCTCGCGCACCGGGAGCCGCCCTACCTCCCCGACCCCGCCGAGGACCTCACGGGCCGGATCGCGGAGGCGGCGCGGGCGTTCGAGGACGGCGCGGACTTCGTGCACGTGCACACCAAGGCGCCCGACGAGGCGGGGCACCGCAAGGACCCGCGGGGCAAGCGCGATGTGATCGCCCGGCTCGACGAGGCTCTGGCCGCTCTGCTGCCCGCGGCCCGCGACCGGGCGCCGATGCCCGGCGCGCCTGCCCTGCCCCGCGACACGCTCGTCGTCGTCACCGCCGACCACGGCACCCCCGCCGGCACGGGGCTCATCCACTCCGGCGACCCCGTGCCGCTGCTGCTCCTCGGCCCGTGCGTGCGGCCCGACGGCGTGACGCTCTTCGGAGAGGGAGCGTGCGCGGAAGGCGTCCTCGGGCAGTTCGAGGGGCGCGACCTGATGCCGATGCTGCTCAACCTGCGGGGCACGACCCGCTACCTCGGGGCGCGGCTCCATCCGGATGCGGGACCGGCGTGGCCGGGAACGTACGAGCCGTTCACCGTGGAGTGACCCCGCGCGGCGCCCTGCCACCCCCACGGGGTTCGGCGGTGCTCGCCGGCGGGGGCGCGCGGCAGGAGCCGAGTCAGGCGGGCAGGCTCATGCGCTCCGACCGGAGCGCGCGGCGCAGCCCCTCGAAGCTGAGCTCGGGCATCGGCAGCTCCGCGGTGCGACGACCGATCTCCTCGGGGGAGTGTGCGTCCGAGGAGCGGATGATGGTCGCGGAGCTCAGCCGGCCGTGGGCGAGGCGCGGGTCGAGCATCTCGACCGCGCTCACGGACGGCTCGGCGGCGAGCCTGCCGAGGACCGGCCTGTCGACCAGGCAGTACTCGCCGAAACGCCTGTCGGCGTGGCCCACGTGGCACACCCCCCCGAGCGTGGCGACCGCGCGGGCGACCTCGACGGGGTCGCGAGCGCACACGACGTCGGCGAGCCGCTCCACATGCGCGACCGGCGTCGGCAGGTCCAGCATCAGCGTCAGGGTGTCGAAGCGCTTCTCGAGCGAGCCGTCCGGCGGGAAGAGCGCGATGAGGTGCACCTCGTCGTCGCCGTGGCGCACCTTGAGCTCGGCGCCGGGCAGCACGAGCACCCTCCCGCCGCCCCCCGCCGCCCGCCACGCCGCGACCTCGATGAGCCTGCGGCAGAACGCCACCGAGAAATGATCCGTGGCGCCGAAGACGTCGATGCCGGCGTCCGCCGCCGCTGCGACGACCTCCTCGGCCGAGGCCTCGGGCCTGTGGTAGTCCGCGTAGACGTACGGGGTGTGGTTGTGGAGGTCGACTCTACGCGTGGGCATCGCTGTGCTCTCTCCGGCTCACCCGGAACGGATCGTAGGATTCCTAGGAGTGATGATATCAATAACGGCTTCTGATACAAGGTCCCGCGGTACAATCCGAGTCCGAGGGCGCCGCTCCGTGCGCGCCGCGAGGGAGGACGGGGAGCGGGGATGGGACGTCACAGCTTGCGACCGGCCGGGAACGAGCGCCGCGAGCGCGCGCTCACCAAGGTCTTCGCCGTCGTCGCGCTGGCCGTCGTCGCGCTGGCCGTCGTGGCGCTGCTGATGCGGCCGTTCCATGCGGGTCCGGCCGGCACGCTCGGAGGAGGGCTCGCCGGCTTCGTCATAGGCGATGAGCCCGGTCTGCCCTCGTCGACTCGGTACGTCGGCGTGGTGGTGGAGGACGCCGACGCCCTCCCGGCGGTCCTGCGCCGCAACGGCCTGCCCCTCGAGGGGGCCGTGCCTACGGGCGACGGCACGTTCGTGCTCTCCGTGGGCGAGCGCGACCCGCAAGCGGCGGTCCGCGACCTGGACCGCGACCCCGACGTGCTCGATGCCGGTCACGTCTACGAGCGCCCTCCGGCCGAGTCGGCGTCGCCCTAGCGGCCTCGCCCGGCGGACGGCCCCTGCGCGGCGGGACGTCCCCGGCGCGCGGCGAGAGCGCTCCCGAGCGGCCCGCCTACACCGACTCGGCGCGCTTGGGCGCCCTCGGGTAGCTTCCCAGCACCTTGACCTCGCGCAGCTTCAGGCGCAGGCACTCGAGCGCCAGGATGACGTTCTCGTCCTCCAGGTGGCCCTGCAGGTCCACGAAGAACATGTACTCGCCGAGGGCCTTCTTGGTCGGACGGGACTGGATCTTCGTCAGGTTGATCTCGCCGTAGGCGAACTCGGAGAGGATCATCAGCAGCGCGCCGGGCTTGTCGGCGCGGATGAACAGCGCGAGCGACGTCTTGTCATCGCCGGTGCGCCGCATGACCTCCCGCCCGATGACCACGAAGCGCGTCTGGTTGCCCGCGTAGTCCTCGACGGAGGGCTCCAGCACGACCGCGCCGTAGAGCTCGGCGGCCAGCCGGGTCCCGACCGCGGCGAGACCGGGCTCGGAGACGGCGCGCTGCACGGCCTCGGCCGTCGAGTTGGCGGCCACTACCGGGCGGCCGGGGAGGTTGTCGGCCAGCCAACGGCGACACTGCGCGGTGGCCTGCGGGTGGCTCACCACGGCCGTCACGTCGCTCAACCTCACGCCGGGGGCCGCCATCAGCGCGTGACGGATGTCGAGCACGAGCTCCTGCTGGATGATCGCGCTGGAGTCGAACGCGAGCGCGTCGAGCGTGGCGTTCACGCTGCCTTCGACGGAGTTCTCGATGGGCACGATGCCTCTCGCGGCATCGCCCGACTCCACCGCGGCGAAGACGTCCTCGATCGAGGCGCACGGCACCGGCTCCACCCCGGGGAGCCCGAGGCTGAGCAGGGCCTCTTCGGTGAAGGTCCCCGCCGGTCCGAGGAACGCGAAGCGGCTCACACGGCCTCCCCCGCCACCTCGCCGGCGTCCTGGAAGGATCCCTTCCTCGGCGTTCGCACGCGGTTCTTACCGAAGCTCTTGGCCTGGTAGAGGGCCTCGTCGGCCTGCTGCAACAGCCCCTCCTTGTCCGAAGCGTGTCCCGGCATGCTCGCGACCCCGATGCTGACCGTGAGGTGAGTCGGGTCGCTGTCCGCTTCGATGAACCGGTACCTGCCGATGGCCTCGCGCACCTTCTCCGCGGCCACGTAGGCACCCGGCTCGTCGGTCTCGGGCAACAGCACGGAGAACTCCTCGCCGCCGTAGCGTGCCACGACGTCCACCTCGCGGACGCACGAGTGCACGACCCGCCCGAGCGCCGAGAGGGCACGGTCCCCCGCGATGTGGCCGTGGGTGTCGTTGTAGCGCTTGAAGTCGTCCACGTCCAGCATCAGCAGCGACAGGCTCTTCTCGTAGCGTCTCGCGCGCTCGACCTCCTCGTCGAGGCGCTGCTGCAGGTAGCGGTAATTGTACAGGCCTGTGAGCTCGTCGGTCACGGACATCCGCTTCGTCAGCTTGTAGAGGCGCGAGTTCTCCACCGCTACGACCAGCTCCCCGGCGATCGTCTGCAGGACGAGCTTGTCCTCGGGGCGTATGGCCTCCAGCGCGGCGGAGGCCGCGCAGAACACGACCATCACGTTGTCGCGGTCCAGCACGGACAAGCAGCTGAAGTGGACGTCCTCGCCCTCGAGGATCTGCGCCACCCCCGAGGTCGGCGAGTACATCGGGGACTGCGTGGCTCCGCTCGCCGAGAACAGCGTCTCGGCCCGCGCCTTGTCGATGACGAACAGCGACGCGGCGGGGATGTCGATGACCTTCTGGATGATGTCGATGACGACGGGCCCGATGCTGTCGAAATCCAGGCTGGAGTGGATCATCTCGGAGATCTCGGAGACCGCATGGAGTTCCGTCAGGCGCCGCTCCATGTGCTCGTTGAGGCGTTCGACCTCCTCGTGCGCGCGGCGGACCTCGTGCTCGCGCGCGAGCTGACGCCGCAGGCTCGTCGAGACCACGAACGCGAAGAAGACCATCATGCCGGAGCCGACCAACAGTAATGCGAACGTGGACGGCGAGTCCGGCTCGGGAGCCAGGAGATGCGCCCCCACGTGGAACAGTGCGACGGTGACCGACACCGCGGCCCACCCCCACCTCGGCGGCGCCATCGCGGCGTAGAAGAGCGCGAGCCCGAGAAGGAGCGGGTAGAGGGGGTCCCCCTTGTCGTGGAGCGCGTAGACGAGCACCGAGAGCGCGGCTACGTCGAACGGGAACGCAGCCCATATCACCCTGCGATAGAGAGACTCGCCGCGCCTGCTCGCCGCCGAGGTGGCGACGCCGGCGACGGCGAGCACGCACACCGAGACCCAGAACAGCGCCGCCCGCGCACCCGGGTCCGGCCGGACCACCCCGGCGACGAACATGAAGAGGAAGAGCCCGGTCAGCGCGATTCGGGCCCCCATGTACGCACCCTTGCCGATGGAATCGTCCGGGATCCGATCGTCCGGCAAGCCGATCCTCCCTTCCCGCCCGTCCCCGATCGGGGAAGGCGCCCCTTGTGAGGGCAGCAGCAGCACCTGCGCTAGGATGTGACGAGTATACAGCCGGAACGGGCACAACGGGGGCGAGGAGGGACGTGTGGACGGACCGATCCGGCGGATGCTGGAAGCGCTCGCCGCGGGCGAGGTCACCGTGGCCGAGGCGCTCGCACGCCTCGAGCGGCTCCCCTTCGGCGACATAGGTCATGCCAAGGTCGACCACCACCGCGAGCTGCGCTGCGGCTTCCCGGAGGTCGTGTACTGCGAGGGCAAGACGCCCGAACAGGTCCGCGCCATCGCCGAGGAGCTGCTGGCCGCCGGCGACGTCTTCCTCGGGACCCGCGCGGAGCCGGCGCACGCCGAGGCGGTCGCCGAGGCGGCGCCGGACGTCCGCTACGACGACGCGGCGCGTCTCGTCGTCGTCGATCGGCGAGCCAGGCGCATGCAGGAGGGCCACGTGGTCGTGGCCACCGGCGGGACCGCGGACCTGCCGGTGGCCGAAGAGTGCGCGGCGTGCTGCGAGGTGATGGGCTGCCGGGTCACCCGGCTGTTCGACGTCGGCGTCGCCGGCGTGCACCGCCTGCTCTCGGCCGCCGAGCTGCTGCGCTCCGCGAGGGTCGTGGTCGCCGTGGCCGGGATGGAGGGCGCGCTGCCCTCGGTCGTCGCGGGACTCGTGCCCGTGCCGGTGATAGCGGTGCCGACCTCGGTGGGGTACGGAGCCAGCCTCGGCGGCCTCGCCGCGCTGCTGGCCATGCTGAACAGCTGCGCCGCAGGCGTGGGGGTCGTCAACATCGACAACGGGTTCGGCGCGGCCGCGCTCGCCGCACGCATCAACCTGGCGCCCGCTGGGGACGCCCGCGGCGAGGAGCTCTCCCCGTGAGGATCGCCCACCTCGACGTCGCGGCGACCGGCGCCTCCGGCGACAAGCTCCTCGGCGCGCTGCTCGACGCCGGGTGGCCGCTGGAGCGGCTGCGCGCGCTGGTGGCCGGCTTGCGGCTGGATGGCGTGTCGGTAGAGGCCGTCCGCGGTCAGCGCGGCGGCGTGCGAGGCACGACGGTA
>JACUUM010000019.1 GCA_014859305.1 Coriobacteriia bacterium | reverse complement strand
CCGGCGGCGGCTCCTCCCGTGCTCCGACCTCGACCTGCTCCTGTTGACCGAGGACCGCGGCGAGGCCGTGCGGAAGGCTGCCAGGGAGCTCCTCTACCCTCTCTGGGACGCGGGTTTGAAGGTGGGTCACCAGGTGCGCACGCGCAGGGAGCACCTGCGCGCGTGCCGCCACGACCTCGAGACGCTCACCGCCTCTCTCACCGGGCGCGCGGCGGCGGGGGACGCGGGGTACGCCTCCGCCGTGCTCGCCTCCGTCGCCGCCGAGGCGCGCCGTCGGCGCTCCAGCCTCCTGCGCGAGCTGGCCTCCCGTCCGCGCGCCGGCTCGCCGTACCTGCTCGAGCCCGACCTCAAGGAGGGTCCGGGCGGCCAGCGCGACCTCGACGAGATGGCGTGGACGGCGGCGATCCTCCTCGGCCGCCCGAGTGAGGGGCTCGAGGCCCTGGTGGAGGCAGGGTTGGCGAGCGCAGAGGACGTAGCGGAGCTGCGAGAGGCCGGCGCGGCGATCTGTGCCGCGCGCTGGCGGCTGCAGCGGCTCGGCGGAGGCGCCGTGATGACCGCCGAGGAGGCCGAGGGGCTCGGCCAGGCCGCCGATCGCGTGCAAGCGGCGCTGCCCGTCGCCGACGATGCGCTGCGCGCGGTCCGCTCCGCAGCGGCCGGAAGCGCACTGCGGGCCCTGCCGCCGGCTTCGAGGCTTCAGCCCGCGCCGGACGCCCAGGCGCTCCTCGCCGCGGTGCAGGCAGGCCGAGCCGAGGAGGTCGAGTGCTGGGCGCGGCGCGGGCACCTGGACATCCTCGTCCCCGGCTTGCGGCCGCTCATGACGCTGCGCCGGCCCGGCCTCTCGCACACGCTCACCGTGGGCGCCCACTGCGTGGCTGCCGCTTGCGCGCTGCCCGCCCTGGCCGGCGCCGACCGCTTGCTGGCACGTTCGGCCTGCGAGGCCGGAGACCTCGCGCCCGCGCTCCTCGCCGCGCTCACGCACGACGCGGGCAAGGCCCAGAGCGGTCCCGGCCACCCCGCTCGCGGCGCCCCGGCGGCGGAGCGGGCCGCGCGTGCTTGCGGGCTGACGGCGCACGAGGCGGCCTTCGCCGCGCGGCTCGTCCGCGAGCACCTGCTGCTGCCCGAGGCCGCCCTTCGCACCGACCCCGGCGACGCCCGCGCCGTCGCGGCCCTGGCGGCCCGGATCCCCGGCGAGCGCACCCTGGCGGCCCTGCACCTGCTCGCGGCCGCCGACGCGGCCGCCACCGGCCCGGGGGCGTGGACGGCCTGGCACGCGGTGCTGCTCGCCGGGCTGGTCGCGGCCGTGCGAGCCTCCCTCGCCGAGCACGCGCCGCGCGAGCCCGGGGAGGTGCCGCGCGACGCCCTGGGCGAGGAGCCCCCCGGGCGCGGCGGCTCCTGGCTCGCAGCGGCCACGCCGCGCTACCTCGCGTCCCGGTCCCCCGAGGCGGCGGCCGCCGACGCCCGCCTGGTGGCGGGGCTCCTGGCCGCCGGCAGCGGGGCGCCGCCCGTCCTCGGCGTGCATCCCGGCCCGGTGAAGGGGAGCTGGAACGTCGACGTGGCCGCGCACGACCGCCACGGCCTCTTCGCCGACGTCGCCGGTGTGTTCGCGCTCGCCGGACTCGACGTGCTGTCCGCCGCGGCCCACGGGTGGGGAGGTGTGGCGATCGACTCGTTCACCGTGCGCTCGGCCACGCTCGCCACCCCCGGCCCCGACACCTGGGCCAAGGTCGAGCGGCTGCTCGGCGCCGTGACGCGCGACCGGCTCTCGCTCGACGCCCGTCTCGAGGAGCGGCGGCGCCACTATCCTTCCCCGCCGTCCGCCTCGCCCGCGCCCTCGGTGCGCTTCGACGCCTCGGACCCGGCCCACACGCTCGTCGAGATCGAGGCCGGCGACCGCGTCGGGCTCCTCCACGACCTCGCGGCGGCGCTGTCGGACGCCGGCCTCGATGTCGCCTGGGCGAACGCCCTCGTCCAGGACGGCGTGGCGCAGGACGTCTTCAGGGTCTCCTCAGCGGACGGCTCGCACCGCGAGCCCGGCGTGCTCGGCCACGTCTCCATGCGGGTGCGCGAGCGGCTCGCAGGCCGCTAGCCGGCAGGCCGGGCGGCGACGCCCGACCCCCGCCGGCGGCGGCGCTACCCCCCGTCCAGCGCTCTCATGTGCTCGAGCAGCGCGTCGAGATCCGCGCCGGTGATGTCCCAGCGCGGCATGGTGTCCTCGAGGTCCTCGCCGCCCGGGTCCACGCCCTCCCGCACGGCGCGGGCGATGTCCTCGTCGGTCCAGGCCTCCTCGGTCTCGCCGTCCTCGGTGTGCTCGGAGGTCAACGTGGAGTAGCGGATGTCGGGAGCGTCGAAAGTCCGCCCCATCATGTAGAAGCGGCTCCCGCGTCCGTCCTCGCCGTGACACACGGCGCAGCCGCCCATCATGGCCGGGCCGAACGAGGGCTCCCTCGGTATGGGACCCTCCTCGCCCACGCCCGTGTACCAGATGCGTTCGCCCGCCGAGGAGAAGTCCCCGCCGCGCGGGAAGCGCCGGCGCGGAGCCCGTCGCGGGGCCGGGGTCCGCGTCGCCTCCTCACCGGGGCGACGGCCCTCGTCGGCCCGCGGGGCCCGCGTCGCCCGGCGAGCCTCCTCGCTCGCCAGGTACGCCCCCGCGGCCGCCGTTCCCAGGAGCCCGACGACGATCAGCGCGGCAGCGGCGACCAGCAACCCCTTGCCCTGCATCCGCCCCACCTCCTGACGCGTACCTACCCCTCAATACCCCAGGGTTCGCTTGATGCTCTCAAACTCCTCGGCTGTGATCTCGCCGGCGGCGAACCGCTCGCGCGCCACGACCATCGCCGGGTCGGTGCGCTCGTCGATCCCGCCCGGCGTCCCCGGCCGCTCGGACCCGCGCGCGAACGTCAGCACGAGCCAGGTCACGACGACCGCCGGGCCGAACAGCAGCACCGCCGCGAGCACGATGAGCAGCAGCTCCAACGCGCCGAGTTCGAACACGCGCTCGACCTCCTCCCAGGATGGGGCCGCTCCGGACTACCAGTACGTCTCGGCGCCGGCCAGCAGCTCCTTCACGACCTTCGGGTCCGCCAGCGTCGACAGGTCGCCGAACGCGTCGAGCTCGCGCTCGCCCGCGGCGGTCTTGCGCAGGATCCGGCGCAGGATCTTGCCCGAACGCGTCTTGGGGAGGTCGGACACGAACTGGACGCGGTCCGGCTTGACGATCGGGCCGATGGCCTTGCGCACGTGCCCGGTCAGGATCTTCGCGAGGTCCTCGGAGGGCACGACGCCGTCGCGCAGGACGACGTACGCGTGGATGGCCTCGCCCTTGACCGGGTGCGGGAAGCCCACGACCGCGGCCTCGCTGACCGCCTCGTGGCTCACCAGCGCGCTCTCGACCTCGGCCGTCCCGATGCGGTGCCCGGAGACGTTTATCACGTCGTCAACCCTGCCGAGCAGCCAGAAGTAGCCGTCCGCGTCGACGCGCGCGCCGTCGCCGGTGAAGTAGCGCCCCGGGAAGCGCTCGAAGTACACCTCGCGCAGCCGCTTCTTCTCCGGGTCGCCCCAGGTCCCGCGCAGCATACCCGGCCACGGGCGGTCGATGACGAGGTAGCCGCCCTCGTCGGGCGCGGCCTCGCCGCCGTCCTCACGCAGCACCTTGGGCACCACGCCGAAGTACGGCACCGTCGCCGAACCGGGCTTGAGAGGGGTGGCCCCGGGGAACGGCGTGATGACGACCCCGCCGGTCTCGGTCTGCCAGTACGTATCGATCACGGGCAGCTCGTCCCGCCCGATCGTGCGCCGGTACCACTCCCAGACCTCGGGGTTGATCGGCTCGCCCACCGTCCCGAGCACCCGCAGGCTGCTCAGGTCGTAGCGCTCGGGCCACCCGTCGCCGTGCCGCATCAGCGCTCTCAGCGCGGTGGGCGCGGTGTAGAACAGCGTGACACCATACTTCTCGACGACCTGCCAGAAGCGCCCGGGGTCGGGATAGGTGGGCACGCCCTCGAACATCAGCACGGTCGCGCCGGCGGCCAGCGGGCCGTAGACGATGTAGCTGTGCCCCGTGACCCAGCCTATGTCGGCCGTGCACCAGTAGACGTCCTCGTCGCGGTGGTCGAAGACGGTCTCGAAGCTGTGCACGGCGAAGACGAGATAGCCGCCGGTGGTGTGCAGCACGCCCTTGGGCTTGCCGGTGGACCCGCTCGTGTACAGGATGAACAGAGGGTCCTCGGCGTCCATGACCTCAGGTTCGCTCGGCTTGCGCACCTCAGGCGCCGTCACCTCCTGGTGCCACCAGGTGTCCCGGCCGGGCTCCATGTCCACCTCGCCCGCCCCTCGCTTGACCACCACGCACGCCTCGACAGACGGGCACTCGAACATGGCCTCGTCGGCGGAGACCTTCAACGCGACGCGACGGCCGCCACGCATGCCCTCGTCCGCGGTGATGAGCAGCTTGGCCTGGCAGTCCTGGATGCGCTCCTTGAGCGCGGCCGAGGAGAACCCGCCGAAGACCACCGAGTGGATCGCGCCGATCCGCGCGCACGCGAGCATCGCCACGGGAAGCTCCGGGATCATCGGCAGGTAGACCGCCACGCGGTCGCCGCGCCCGACGCCCTTCTTGCGCAGCACGTTGGCGAAGCGCGAGACCTCGTTGTGCAGCTGCTGGTAGGTGTAGGTGCGCGACGAGCCGTCGTCGCCCTCCCAGATGATCGCGGCCTTGTTGCGCCGCCACGTGTGCAGGTGCCGGTCGACGCAGTTCGCCGAGACGTTGAGCTTCCCGCCGGCGAAGAACGCGTAGTCGAGCTCCTCGAAGCCGCCCGCCGCAGCGGTGCGGAACGGCTCCGTCCACTCCACCTCGGCCAGGGCGACGTCCCGCCAGAACCCCTCGGGATCCTCCACCGAGCGGCGGTACATGTCGGTGTAGGCTTCCATCCCGCCCACGACCGCGCTCGCGGCCAGCTCCTCGGGCGGTTCGTACGCGCGCCCCTCCGCCGCGAGCCGCTCTATGCCCGCCTCCGTGCGCTCTCGGACCACCCCGGCCACCTCCCCTTCAGCTCGGGAACGGCGTCCCCTGGTATCCTTCCCCTCCGGCCCCCCAGGAGGCGCCGACGGACTCCTTCCGACAGTGTAGCGAGCCCGCGACTCGGGGACATGACTGATATAATCCGAGACTCGCTGACCGCGTGAGGGGGGCCTTCTTGCCGAGCGGGAACACCGGTGACTCGTCCGGGTCGAGCGCGGCCCGGACGCCGGGCGACCGCTACGAACTGCTGCTCGAGCGCCTCTCGTCGCTTCGCAGCGTGCTGGTGGCGTACTCGGGGGGCGTCGACTCCACTCTGCTGGCGGTCGCGGCGCACGCCGTGATGGGCTCATCCTGCCTCGCCGTGCTCGCGCTCTCCGACACCTACCCCCCGAGCGAGGCCGATTCCGCGCGCTCCACCGCCGCCGCGCTGGGCCTGCGCGTGATGGAGGTCGAGACCAACGAGTTGGCCGACCCCCGCTTCCGCGCGAACGGACCGGACCGCTGCTACCACTGTAAGAGCGAGCTCTTCGGCCTGCTCAAGACCGTTGCGGAGGTCCGCGGGCTGGAGCACGTGGCCGACGGCAGCAACGCCGACGACGACGCCGACCACCGCCCGGGGGCACGGGCGGCGGCCGAGCTGGACATCCTCACGCCCTTGCGCGACGTCGGCATGACCAAGGCCCACGTCCGCGACGTGGCACGCATGCTCGACTTGCCGAACTGGGACAAGCCCTCCATGGCGTGCCTCGCCTCGCGCTTCCCCTACGGCTGCGAGATCACCTCCGAGGACCTGGAGCGGGTGATGCTGGCCGAGGACGGGCTGCGGGCGCTGGGGCTGCGGCAGTCCCGCGTGCGCGCGCACGGCGAGGTGGCGCGCGTCGAGGTGGGCGCCGACGAGATGCAGCGCGCCTGGGAGTCCCGCGCGCAGGTCCTCGAGGCGGTGAGGGCCGGCGGCTTCCCGTACGTCGCCCTGGACCTGGAGGGCTACCGCAGCGGCAGCATGAACGACGTGCTCGCCCCCGAGGAGCGGAAGACGGCCCGCGAGGGCGCGTAGCCTAGGACAGCAGCTCGCGCACCGCGGCGCGCAGGGCGTGCGGCGTGCGCTCCGCGAGCCGGGCAGGGTCGAGCAGCGCCTCCGCGACCAGGCGCGTGGCGAAGGGCTTGGCCGCGCGCAGGATGTCGATGTCGGGGTAGAAGAGGCGGCTGCACCCTTCGACCGTCACCAACGCCTTGACGAGCAGCCCGAACCCGCGCGGTATGCGGACCCCGTGGCGGGACATGATCGACAGGAAGCCGGTGGCGAACCCCTTCACGTCCGCGGGCTCGCGCTTGAGGGTACGCGCCATCAGCGCCGCGACCCGTTCGCGCACCCGGGCCCCGATCTCCTCGGGCACCACGAGCCCGAGCTCCGCCGAGTACCGCAGCGCGCGCTCCGCGTCGCCGTAGACGGTGGCGAGCAGCACCTGCGCGACGTGCGCGCGCTGGACCGGCGCCAGCTCCCCGACGATGCCGAAGTCGAGGTACGCGATCCTCTCGTCGGGGGTCAGCAGCAGATTCGCGGGGTGCAGGTCGGCGTGGAAGCGCCCCTGCACGAGGACCTGCCTCATGAAGACCTCCGCGCCGTGCAGCGCGAGCCGGTACCCCTCCACGCCCGCACGCACGGCGTCGTCGAGCTCGGAGAGGCGCCACCCGCGCACGTACTCCATCGTCAGGACACGCCGTGTGGTGCGCGTCCACACCACGCGCGGGCAGAAGGCCACCGGGTCGTCGCGGAAGTCGAACGCGAAGCGGTCGGCGACCCGGGCCTCGTTGCGCAGGTCGACCTCGCGCCCCAGCGACGCGGCGAACTCCTCGAGCAGACCCTCGACGTCCACACGCCTGCCCACGGGCGAGCGCGCCAGCGCCGCCGTCAGGCGCCGCAGGTTCCGCAGGTCGTCCTCGATGCATTCCGCCGCCCCCGGGCGCACGACCTTCACGGCCACTTCCGCGCCGGCCGGCAGCTCCTCGCCGAAGACCGGCCGGTACGCCTCGCGCAGAGTGGCCGGATGCACCTGCGCGATCGAGGCCGAGGCGAGCGGCTCGTCGGAGAAGGTAGCGAAGAGGGCCTCCGGCTCGCGGCCGAACTCCCGGCGGATCGTCTCGCGCACGCGCGCCGCCGGCAGCGGGGCCACGCGATCCTGAAGCCGCTCCATCTCGAAGACGAGCTCCGGCGCGAAGACGTCGGGACGCACGCTCACGAGCTGCCCGAGCTTCACGAACGTCGGTCCGAGCTCTTCGAACGCCTCGCGCGTCGCCCGGGCGAACGTGGCGCGGCGCCGCGCCGCGGGCGACAGCCCGAAGCGGGAGCGGACGGCCGCGCCGGCCCACCGGCGCCCGAGCACCGCTGCGACGCGGCGCACGCGGGACCGCACCCGCTACTCCTCGGGCTCCTCGGAGGCGAGCATGCCCTCGAGCTGCGCGGCGAGCGACTCGATCCGACCCCGCAGCTCCCCGACCTCGAAGCGCAGCTCGTCGAGCCTCGCCGAGACGTCCGCCCGGCTGCCGGGCGGCTCGACCCCGCCCGCTGCGAGCGCGGCCTTCAGGCGCTCCTTCTCCGCGGCGATCGCCGCGGAGAGCCCGTCGACGAAGGCCTCCGGCCCCTGCTCCATCTCACCGGTCTCCTGCGTCTCCCCGCGTGCGACGGCGGCCTTCCATCCCTCGTCGGCCGTCTCGTGCACGAGCGCCCAAGCGGCCATGAAGCGCATGAACTCGTCGGTCACCGGAGATGCACCTCCCACCCGTCACCTTCGACGCGCCCGGGCGCGCGTCCTGCCGCTAGGTACCTCGAGGCCGGGCTCGCAGGAGCCTGAGCCCGTTCAGCGTCACCAGCAGCGACACGCCCGTGTCGGCGAAGACCGCCATCCACAGTGTGGCTATGCCGAGGACCGCCAGCACGAGCACCGCGAGCTTCACTGCGATCGACACCGCGACGTTCTGGGCGATGTTCGCGACGGTGCGGCGGCCGAGCGCCAGGAAGCCCGGCAGCGGGCCCAGCCCTTCGCGCATGAGGGCCACGTCGGCCGTCTCCAGGGCGGTGTCGCTGCCCTTGGCGCCCATCGCCACCCCGATGTCCGAGACGGCCAGCGCCGGCGCGTCGTTGACGCCGTCGCCGACCATCGCCACCGTACCGTACCGCTCCTTGAGCTCGCGCACCGCGGTCACCTTGTCCTCGGGCAGCAATCGCGCCCGGAACTCGGCCACCCCCGCGTGACGTGCCACGCCGCCGGCCGTGCGCTCGTTGTCGCCCGTGAGCATCACCACGTGCTCCACGCCTCCCGCACGAAGCCTGGCGACCACGTCGGGCGCCTCCGGGCGCACCTCGTCGGCGAGCCCGATGAGCCCGAGGGCGCGGCCCTCCGACGCGAGCACCAGAACCGTCCTGCCCTCGTCCTCCAGGCGTCCGACCGCTTCGGCGGCGGCCCCGTCCAGCGCCCCCTCCTCCTCGGCCAGCGCGCGGTTGCCCAGCGCGTACCGCTTCCCGCCGAGGACCGCCCTCACTCCGCGGCCGGGCACGTCGGCGAACTCGGTCACGCCCTCGCCGTCGCCGCCTCCGGCCGCCCGGACCACGGCGGCCGCGAGCGGGTGGGTGGAGTGCGCCTCGAGGGCGGCGGCGGTCCCGAGGATCTCGGACGGGGGCGGACCGTCAAGCGGCACGACGTCGGAGACCTGCGGGGCTCCGCGGGTGAGCGTGCCCGTCTTGTCGATGGCCACCGCCCGCACCCGCGGCGCCGTCTCCAGGAACAGGCCGCCCTTGACCAGGACGCCGTCACGGGTGGCCCGTGTGATCGCGGACACGATGGCGACGGGGGTCGAGATCACGAGCGCGCACGGGCAGGAGACCACGAGCATGACCAGCGCGCGGCGGAACCACTCGGAGAACGGGGCGGGGAAACCCAGCGCCGGCCCTGCCAGCGGAGGCACGGCCGCGATCGCGACGGCGAGGCCGACCACGGCCGGGGTGTAGTAGCGGGTGAAGCGGTCGACCAGCCGCTGGGACGGCGCGCGCTGCGCCTGGGCCTCCTCGACCATGTAGACGACGCGCGCGATCGTCGAGTCCGCGGCCTCGGCGGTCACCAGCACCTCCAAGCGCCCGGACGTGTTGAGCGTACCGGCGAACACCTCGTCGCCGATCGCCTTGTCCACCGGGACCGACTCGCCGGTGATGGGCGACTCGTCGACGGCCGAGAACCCCCCGGCCACCCGGCCGTCCAGCGCGATACGCTCCCCGGGGCGCACGAGCAGGACGTCCCCGACCGCCGCTTCCGCGGGGGCGACCTCGAACTCGCCGCCGTCCCGCCGGACGCGGGCCTTCGGCGGCGCCAGGTCCATGAGCGCCCGGATCGACGCGCGCGTACGGGCGAGCGCGCGGGACTCGAGCAGGCTGCCGACCGCGAACAGCACGACCACCGCGGCGCCTTCGTTCCACTCGCCGATCGCGGCCGCGCCGGCCACGGCCACGGTCATGAGCACGTTCATGTCGAGCGAGCGGGCCCGCACGGAAGCCAGAGCCCTGCGCGCGATCCGCGCGCCGGCGACGGCGATCGCGCCCGCGTACGCGGCGACGACCGCGCCCTCCGGCGCCCCCGACCAGGAGAGCAGCCAGCCGGCGGCGACGAGCGCGGCGCCGACGGCAACGGTGATCTCCTGGCGGTGCGAGGCCGGCCAGCCGGGACGCTCCTCCTCGGAGGGGGCCTCCGCCTCGACGTCGTAGCCGGCTGCGCGCACCGCCTCCGCCAGGGGCTCCGGACCCGTCCGTGCCGGGTCGTACACGACCCGCAGGCGGGCGGCGCCGAAGTCCGCGACGGCGTCGTGCACCCCCGGAGCGGCGCCCAGGCTCGCCTGGAGCTTCGCCGCGCAATCGGGACAGTCCAGCCCCAGCAGCCGGAACTCGGCGGTGCGGCGGCCGGCGGCCTGCTCCACGAGCTCGATGCCGTAGCCCATGCTGAGGACCATCGAGACGACCTCGTCCGTCGGGTCGGACCCGGACTCGTACTCGACGACCATCAGCCCGCTGGCGAAGACCAGGTCGGCGGAGAGCACTCCGTCGACGCGGGAGACGGACTTGTCGACCGTGCGCGCGCAGTCCGGGCAGTCCAGGCCCGTGAGCTTGAAGACGACGTGGCCGCGCTCCGACCCGATCCTCATGCCGAGGAGCTCGGTCTCGCGACGCAGCGACTCCTCCGAGACGGTCCCGGGGTCGTACGTCACGGTCACGGCCGGACCGCGCGCGTCGAGCTCGACGGTGCGGACCCCGGGCAGCGCCTCCACGGCCTCCCGCAGCGCGTGCACGCAGCCCGCGCAATGCTCGGACGAGGGCAACTCCAGCGGGATGCGGGCCGTCCGCTGCACGCTCATCGCGGAGCCGCCTCCCGACCTTCGTCGGCGTGTTCCCGGGCCTGTTCCAGCAGCGTGGCTACGTGCCGGTCGGCCAGGCGGTACACGGCGCGCTTGCCGTCGCGCGAGAAGGACACCAGCCGCCGCTCGCGCAACATCCTCAGCTGGTGGGAGACGGCCGATTGGCTCACGCCGGTGAGCGAGGCGAGGTCGCACACGCACAGGGGCTGCTGCGCCAGGGCGGCGAGTATGGTGAGCCGCGTGGCGTCCCCCAGCGCGGCGAAGAGCTCCGCCTCGTCACCGAGGCGTCGGGGGCGGAGAAGCGCACGGACACGGCGCACGGCGGGCTCGTCCACGACGCGCACGTCGCACTCCTCGAGGAGCGTCCGGTCCCGGTCATCTGAATGGCTGCTCATATGACCTGTATACCAGGAGCGGCGCGCGGTCTCAAGGGCGGTTCAGAGCGGACATCCCGGCGACAGCACGCCGAGCCCGCCGGACAAGGACAGGAGCCGTTCCCTCCCGTTCTCGCTCAGTCCGTAGCCGTCCAGTTCGGCCCGGAGAAGGGCCAGGTCGCCGAAGCCGTCCAGGAAGCCGTTGACGCGGGCCGCGGCCGTGGAGTCGCGGAACGCGCCCTCGTCGCGGAGCATCTCGGCGAACTCCCGCATCAGCTCCCGGTCGCGGCGCAGCCGGTACTTCTGGTGGTAGTCCTCGGCCACGTAGAAGCGTCGCAGCGGGGCGATCTCCGTGTACACCCGCTGCGAGGTCGCCTCCTCCACCCGGTCGCGGCTCGCCTCGGCGAGCGCCCGCTGCTCGTCCCCGTCGTAGAAGACCGCGGACATGTACTGCCGCGACCACGGCGGGGAGGTGGGCCGGTGCGCGCACCAGAAGACCTCGAGGAGGTCCTCGTACGCCACGCGGTCCGGGTCGTGATCCACCTGCAGCGTCTCGGCATGGTCGCCGATCGCGCGGTACGTGGGGTCCGGCGAGGTCCCGCCGCAGTAGCCCACCCGCGTCCGCACCACCCCCTCGATGACGCCGAACCTGGCGTCCGGGCCCCAGAATCAACCCAGGGCGAAGGTGGCGGAGCGGGTACGCTCCGGAGCCGAGGCGTCGATGGGGGGACGTGCCCGGGTCCGTCCTCCCCTGCCGAAGAGACTCACGGGCCGGCCTCCTCCTCGGGCGATCCCGCGCCTTCGCCCGCACCCGCCTGCCCGCGCGGCACGAAGCGCAACGCCAGCGAGTTCATGCAGTACCGCAGACCCGTCGGCGGCGGTCCGTCCTCGAACACGTGCCCCAGGTGCGACTCGCACCTGGCGCACACGGCCTCCGTCCGCCGCACACCCAGGGTGACGTCGGCCCTCTCGAGGACGTTCTCCGGCGCGACCGGCTCCCGGAAGCTCGGCCAGCCCGTCCCCGACTCGAACTTGGTTCGGGAGTCGAACAGGGGCAGGCCGCAGGCGAAGCAGTGATACACGCCGTCGGCGTCCAGGTCCCAGTACTCGTTGTCGAACGGCCGCTCCGTTCCGGCCCGCCTCAGCACACGGAACCGCTCCGGCGGCAGGAGCGCCCGCCACTCGTCGTCCGTTCGGATCACCTTGTCCATCCGGACCTCCGCGTCCCCGGCTTCGAGCAGTACGTACCCCGCTTTCCTTCCCCGGCCTCCGCGGGGTACAGTTGCGCCGTGGAGGACGCGGCCCGACGGCGGCCGGCGGTCGTCGGAGGACAGGTTCCTCACACGATGCGAAGGTGGGAACCGTGGACGCGAACAAGCCGATCGCGGGCCTGAGCGTACTGGTGGCCGGTGCGCTCGTGATAGCCGGAGCGATGGTCTCCGGAGCGGGTGTGTGGTACCTGCAGGGGCGCGCGACCAAGGCCGCGGAGAGCCGCTGGGCCGAAACGGAGCGCAGGGCGGCCGAGTTCGAGCGCCGGACGCTCGAGCTCGAGGCGGAGCTCGCCTCGGCGACGACGGCGCTTCGGCGAGCGGCCGCCGACCGGGCGACCGAGAAGCCGGCGGACGACACCCCCGAGGACGGGGCGCCGGCCAAGACCGAGAAGAACATCGGCTACGTCAAGAAGGTCGTCTGGGCGGGGGACGACCTCTCCCTCGTCGTGGACTACGCGGAGCTCCTGACGGGCGAGGCCGCGGCGTCCGCCCACGAGGCGGACGGCCTGGGCCCGCTCGACGGCGAGCAGTACTACATCCGCAACCGGAACACCAAGCTGCGCACCCTGCCCGTGGCGAAGGACGCCAAGACGGTGGTGTGGAGCTGGTTCTCCGAGACCGAGGAGATCGCCGCGAAGGAGATCCCGCTGGGGCGGTTCGCCGACGCGATGCCCGGAGGGGCCGCCCCCGAGCAGCGGCTGCACTCCATGCCCTACTGGTTCACCGTGTCCGCCGGTGCGGTCGTCCGGATCGAGGAGCAGTTCATCCCCTAGCGCGCCGTCGGCCTGCCGCCTCGTCCCGAGAGAAGCGCGGCCCCGCCGGAGCGGGGCCGCTGCCGTCCCTGATGTATGACCGCGTCATTCGAACGGCGAGCGCATCGCGGTCGCGACCGGAGCGGGCTCGGGCAACGGCTCGCCGTGGGGGTGCGGCTCGAGGTCCTTCAGGCCGAAGAAGTTCAGCGTCACCGGGATGTCGACGGTGGCCGACAGGTACACGTGGATCGTCGTCATGATGATGAACGCCCAGTTCAGGACATAGTGCAGCGTCCTGGCGTACCAGCCCGCGAGGTCCACGCTGCCCAACAGGCCGCCGAGCCACCAGCCCACGAGCAGGTCGCGCGGGCTGAAGCCGAAGATGAACTTCTGCGTCACGAGCGCGAAGCCGGTATACGCCTGGAGCACCATCATGCCGAGGAACAGCAGGTAGCTCATCTTCTGCATCACGTTGTACTTGGCCACATGGGGCTTCTCGTTGCTCAGGTACCCGTAGTACTTCAGCACCCCCAGGGCCGTGCTCGCATCCTTCTTCGTGATGGCGAACTCTCGCCAGTCCCGGTTCTTCGACCAGAAGGCGTACCAGACCCGCCACACGAGGTTGATCGTCACGACGATCATGAAGAAGTAGTGCGTGTAACGCATGAACACGCGCCCGCCGGAGAAGAACGGGAAGCGGATGTACATGCCGCTTATGCCGAGGAAGATAATCGAGAACATGTGCGTGGCGTGCAGGATCTTGGGCATCGCGGGGGGCGGTCCGTGGTCATGCTCCGGCCACTTGCCCTCCACCCACTTCTTGTGGAACCTGCCGGTCTTGATGTCCCAGGTGAAGTGCCACCCGAGGAACAGCCAGACCGCGATGTAGACCACCACGAAGAGGATGTCGAGCGTCACGTTGATCTGAAGCAGGTCCATCCGGCCCCTCACCCCCACGTCTCGAGTCCCCGCGCCCGGTCCGGCGGATGCTCTCCAGGTCCGCCGCGCGCGCCGGCACACAGCCCCCGCTTCGGCTCGCCATCCCCTATTTCGACGCTGCCGATGCGCTTCCTTCCCCACGGGCCGCGAGCAGAACCGCCCGCCTACCCAGGACGAGAGCGCCCGCTCGCGTCCCCGCTCGCGCGCGCGGCCGTAGCGCCCGTCCCCTCAGCGCCGCTTACGCGCGCCGTACCTGGAGCCCTTCCGGGCGCCGCTCCTCAGGCGGTCGAGCACCTGGTCCTCTGTCGAGCGCTCCACCTGCGCCCGCAACCTCACGACCTGGTCCCGTAGCCGTGCGGCGGACTCGAAGTCCAAGGCGCCCGCGGCGGCGGCCATCTCGTCCTCGAGCGTGGAGAGCAGCCGCATGACCTCCTCGCGCGACAGCCGCGCGAGCTCGCGCGCGGCCTCCTCGGCGGTGGTGTAGCCCGCGTCGGCCTCCCTCACGTACTGGACGATGTCGGCGACGGCCTTGCGGATCGTCTGCGGCTCGATGCCGTGCTCGAGGTTGTGCGCCGTCTGGAGCTCCCGGCGGCGGTCGGTCTCGCCTATGGCCGACCTCATGGAGTCGGTCACGTCATCGGCGTACATGATGACCTCCCCCGACACGTTGCGCGCGGCGCGCCCGATCGTCTGGATGAGGCTGCGGGCGTTGCGCAGGAACCCTTCCTTGTCGGCGTCAAGGATGGCCACCAGCGACACCTCGGGGAGATCGAGGCCCTCGCGCAGCAGGTTGATGCCGACGAGGCAGTCGAAGACGCCCTTGCGCAGGTCGCGCAGGATCTCGACCCGCTCCAGCGTACCGACGTCGGCGTGGATGTAGCGCGCCCTCACCCCCTGCTCGAAGAGGTAGTCGGTGAGGTCCTCGGCCATCTTCTTGGTGAGCGTGGTGACGAGGACGCGCTCCTCGCGGGCAGCGCGCTCCCGGACCTCGTGCATCAGGTCGTCTACCTGACCCTTCGTCGGGCGGACGACCACCTTCGGGTCGACCAGCCCCGTCGGCCTGATGATCTGCTCGACCACCTGGTCGGAGACGCGCAGCTCGTGATCGGCGGGCGTGGCGGAGACGTAGACGGACTGCGGCACTCGCGCCTCGAACTCGTCGAAGCGCAGCGGCCGGTTGTCCAGGGCCGAGGGCAGCCGGAAGCCGTGCTCGACCAGCGTGAGCTTGCGCGAGCGGTCTCCCTCGTACATGCCGTGCAGCTGCGGCACCGTCACGTGGCTCTCGTCGATGATGCACAGGAAGTCGCGAGGGAAGTAGTCGATGAGGCAGAACGGCGGCTCGCCCGCAGCCCGTCCGTCGAGGTGGCGCGAGTAGTTCTCGATGCCCGAGCAGAATCCCAGCGTCTCGAGCATCTCGAGGTCGTAGTTCGTGCGCATCTCGAGGCGTTGCGCCTCCAGCAGCTTGCCCTCGGCTTCGAGTCGCGCGAGGCGTTCCCCGAGCTCTTGCCGGATCGACGCGAGCGCGCTGGTCAGCTTGTCCGGCATCGTGACGTAGTGGGTCGCCGGCCACACCGGGATCGACTCGTACGCACCGAGGACCTCGCCCGTGAGCTGGTCCACCTCTGCGACGGAATCGACCTCGTCGCCGAAGAACCCGACGCGCACGGGGTGGTCGGCGTACGGCGGGAAGACGTCGACGACGTCGCCGCGGACCCGGAACGTCCCGCGCGCGAGCTCGTAGTCGTTGCGGTCGTACTGGATGCCGATCAGGCGGTGGATGAGGTCGTCGCGGTCGAGCGTGGCACCGTGCTCGAGGAACACGGCGGTACCCGCGTAGTCCTCGGGTGAACCGATCCCGTAGATGGCGGACACGCTGGCCACCACGACGACGTCGCGCCGCGACAGCAGGGAGGCGGTCGCCGCGTGACGGAGCTTCTCGACCTCCTCGTTGATCGAAGCGTCCTTCTCGATGAAGGTGTCGGTCGCGGGCACGTAGGCCTCGGGCTGGTAGTAGTCGTAGTAGCTGACGAAGTAGACCACCGCGTTGTCCGGCATGAACTCGCGCAACTCCGCCGCGAGCTGAGCGGCGAGGGTCTTGTTCGGGGCCATGACGAGCGTGGGCTTCTGAACGGCCTCGATCGTCTTGGCCATCGTGTAGGTCTTGCCTGAGCCCGTCACGCCCAGGAGCGTCTGGTACCGCATCCCCTCGCGCACGCCGCGGGCGAGGGACTCGATCGCCCCGGGCTGGTCGCCGGCGGGCTCGAACGCGGAGACGACGCGCAGGGCGCGCGCCTCGGCCGGCGCGTCGCCGGGCCCCTCCAGATGCCTGCGCCCGCCCCCACCGCTCACTCGGGGCCCCCCTTGCCGGCTGTCGTGAACGCCTGGGGGTACAGCCGCTCGTAGTCGTCGCGCTGGCGAAGGACCTCCCGGACGTAGCGCCGAGTCTCCGGGAACCCGATCGCGTCCACGATGCGGGTCTCCTCGGCCGAGGCCCTCGCCGCCTCGCTGCGCCAACGGTCGGCGTTGGACGGCCCGGCGTTGTAGGCGGCCAGGGCGGCCTCCACGTCGCCACCGTACCGTTCGACGAGCCGGCTCAGATAGCCCGTGCCGTACTCGATGTTCGTCTCGGGGTCCTTCAGGCGCTCGGGCGTGACCTCCTCGGGGGAGGTCCCCGGGTCGCGCAGCTCCTCCGCGGTGGCCGGCATCACCTGCATGAGCCCCACGGCACCGCGCTTGGAGACCCGTCCGGGGTCGAAACCGGACTCCACGTTGATCACCGCCGCGACGAGGTAGGGGTCCAGCCGGTACGAGTCCGCCGCGTCGGCGATCCTGCTCTCGTGTCGCAGGGGCCTGTACGCGCGCTGGACCCACTCCGGCCCGTTCAGCGCGAGAAGCGCCAGCGCTCCGAGGAGGATGGCCACCGCGACGAGAGCGACGCGGTGCGGCGCGAGCGGCCGCTCACGCGACATGGGGCACCACCTCCCTCGCCCAGAAGGCGGCGAGCTGCCCGTGCAGCTCGTCGGAGCCTCCGTCGTTGCGGATGACGCTGTCGGCGAGAGCGACGCGCTCCTCCTCGGTACCCTGACGTGCCAGGCGGCGCAGGGCGTCCGACTCCTCCATGCCCCGCGCCGTCAGGCGCGCGACCCGTACGCGGGGGTCGGCCTCCAGCGTCAGCACGTGGTCCGCCGACTCCGCGATCTCCGGCACCTCGGTGACCAGCGGGACCTCCAGGACGACCACCGCCGGTGGCTCGGGGAGCGCCGCCAGTGCGCCGAGCAGCCGCCGGACCTCGGCGGTGACGTGAGGATGCACGGCGGCGTTCAGGCGACGGGTCGCCTCGGCGTCGGCGAACGCGGCGGCGGCGAGAGCCGCGGTGCGCACGCGGCCGTCCCGGTCGAGGATCCCCCGCCCGAACTCGGCGACCACGGCTTCGTACGCCGGGCCCTTGGGCTCGATCATGTCCTTGGCGACGTCGTCGAGGTCGACGACGACAGCGCCGCGTTGCGAGAAGAAGCGGCCGGCTTCTGACTTGCCCGCTCCCGCCCCGCCTGTGAGCACCAATACGAACACGTCTACTCCCGTAGCTGACGATGCTCGGGGCCGGGCCCGCCTCTCAGCGCACCCGGCCCCGCTAGTTGACGATCCCCCGCAGCCGCCGACGCGGCGCCGCTCATTCCTCGGCGGGCTCCTCGGCGGCGGGCTCCTCCTCGGCGGCGGGCTCCTCGGCGGCGGTCGGCTCCTCCTCGGCGGCGGGCTCCTCGGCGGCGGGCTCCTCCTCGGCAGGTTCACCGAGATCCTCCTCGGCGAGGCCCATCGCCTCGGCGGCCGCGCGCATCGAAAGCGAGATACGGCGGCGGTCCAGGTCCACGTCCTGCACCTTCACCATCACCTCGGCGCCCACGGACGTGACCTGCTCGGGGGTCTCGACGTGGCCCTTGGCCATCTCGGAGATGTGCACCAGCCCCTCGACGCCGTCGCCGAGCTCCACGAACGCGCCGAACGGGACGAGCTTGGTGACGCGGCCCTTGATGAGCGACCCGATCGGGAACTTCTTGACGAGCTGCTTCCACGGGTCCTCGGTCGTCTGCTTCAGGCCCAGGGAGATGCGCTCGCGCTCGAGGTCCACGTCCAGCACCTGCACGTCGACCTTGTCTCCCACCGCCACGACCTCGCTGGGATGGTTGACGTGGCTCCACGACAGTTCCGAGATGTGCACGAGCCCGTCGATGCCGCCGAGGTCCACGAACGCGCCGAAGTCCACGATCGAAGAGACCGTGCCCGGCAGGATCATGCCCTTCTGCAGCTTGCCGAGGATCTCCTGGCGCTCGTGCTTGCGGCCCTCCTCCAACACGACGCGGCGCGACAGCACCACGTTGTTGCGGTTCCGGTCCATCTCGATGACCCGGGCCTCGAGTCGCGTGCCGGTGTAGACCGAGAGGTCCTTCACGCGGCGAAGGTCGACGAGCGAGGCGGGCAGGAAGCCGCGCAGGCCGATGTCGATGATGAGACCGCCCTTGACGACCTCGATGACCTCGCCCTCGACGGTCTCGCCGGAGTTGAACTTGGTCTCGATGTCCACCCACGCGCGCTCGTACTCGGCGCGCTTCTTGGAGAGGATGAGGCGGCCGTCCTTGTCCTCCTTCTGGAGGACGAGCGCCTCGATCCGGTCGCCGACCACGACGACGTCGCCGGGGTCCACGTCCTTGCGGATCGAGAGCTCGCGGGCGGGGATCACGCCCTCGGACTTGTAGCCGATGTCGAGCAGGACCTCGTCCCGCTCCACCTTGACGATCTCGCCGGTGACCAGATCCCCGTCGTCGAAGTCGGTGATGGTGCCGTCGATGAGCGCGTGCATCTCCTCGTCGGTGTACTCGCGCTCCTGCTCGATGATGCTGTCGGGAAACTCCACTGGGTCTTCGGCCCCTTCCGTATCGGGGCCCCTTCCGCATGTACTTCGCTCGGTCGATGGCTTTCCATACATGTGTCTGGGGGCCTGCATGCCTGGCCGCCCGCCGTCGCGGACAGTTGAACGAGTATCTTACCGCAGCACGACGTTCTCCGCCACGTGCACTACGTCCCGCAAGCACCGTGCCGCCGGGATGTAGGCGCACTGAAGGCCAGGTCCCGGGATGCTACGATGCCGGAGGACGTGCCGGCGGCGCCGGCGGACGACGGAGAGGGGTGGGTGGACATGCGTCACCGGAACCGGATCCTCGTGCTATCGCTGGCGACGCTGCTGGTCCTGTCCTCGGCGGGGTGCGCGAAGCTCGGCGAGAAGGCCGCGGAGAAAGCGGTCGAGAAGGCGACCGGCGTGAAGGTGGAGCAGGACGGCGATGCGGTCACGTACACGGGTAAGGACGGGGAGTCCGTCTCGTACTCCGCCGGCGGGGGCCTCCCGAAGGACTTCCCGGCCGGCTTCCCGGTCTACGACGGCGAGATAGGCGACAGCAGCACCATCGAGGTCGGCGAGGCTCGGCAGTTCACGTTCTGGATCAGGACCGCCGACGACCACGCGAAGGTCGTCGAGTGGTACAAGGCCGAGCTGGCCAAGACGGACTGGACGCTCGACAGCTCCTTCGACGGCGAGAGCGACGGCACCCGGAACACCGCCTTCAACCTCAGGCGCGGCACGGACGAGAACGGCGCGGTGTACGTCACCCGGGAGGCGGACAGCGGGCGCACCGACGTGAGCGTCCTGCTGGTCGTCAAGAAGTAGTTCCCGAGCCAGGGACGAGGCAGGGCGTGGGCGCGCTACTTCGCGCTCGCCCAATCCGGTCCCGAGGACACGTCGACGACCAGAGGGACCGCCAGGCTCGCCACGCCCGACATCGTGTCGCGGGCGAGCGCCCCCAAGCGCTCGACCTCGCCGGCGGGCGACTCGAAGACGAGCTCGTCGTGGACCTGGAGCACCATCCGGGACGCGAACCCCTCTTCGCGCAGCCGGCGGTCGACCTCGATCATCGCGAGCTTCATGACGTCGGCGGCGGTCCCCTGCATAGGGTGGTTCATGGCCGTGCGCTCGCCGAACGAGCGCAGGTTCCAGTTGGACGAGGCGAGTTCGGGGATGTGGCGCTTCCTGCCGAAGACGGTGGTCGCGTATCCGTCGCGATGCGCCTCGGCCACCACCCGGTCCAGGTACTCGCGCACCCTCGGGTATGCCGCGAAGTAGCGGTCGATCATCTCCTGCGCCTCGGCCCGCCCGACGCCGAGCGACTCCGAGAGGCCGTGCGCCGAGATGCCGTAGACGATCCCGAAGTTCACGGCCTTGGCGCGACGGCGTCCTTCGGCGTCGACGTCCTCCGGTGCGACGCCGAAGACGCGAGCGGCGGTGGCGGCGTGGAAGTCCGCGCCGGACGTGAACGCCTCGATCAGCCCCTGATCCTCGGAGAGGTGCGCGAGGATGCGCAACTCGATCTGCGAGTAGTCGGCTGTCACCATCAGGTCGCCCGGCACGGCGGGGACGAACGCCGCGCGGATCCGGCGCCCCAGCTCGGTGCGGATGGGGATGTTCTGCAGGTTCGGGTTGGACGAGGAGAGGCGGCCCGTGGCGGCGACCGTCTGGTTGAAGGTCGTGTGGAGCCGGCCGTCGCCGCCCAGCAGTCTCGGAAGAGCGTCGATGTAGGTCGACTTGAGCTTCGTGAGCTCGCGATACTCCAGCACGCGCGCGCAGACGGGGTAGGACGGCGCCAGCGCCTGCAGCACGCTCGAGTCGGTGGAGTACCCCGTCTTGGTGCGCTTCCCGACCGGTAGCTGAAGCTTCTCGAAGAGCACCTCGGCGAGCTGCTTGGGCGAGTCGGGGTTGAACTCGACCCCCGCGAGCGAGACGATCTCGTCGCGCAAGGCCCCGATGCGCCCGGCGAGCTCGGACGTCAGCGCGTCGAGCACCTCGCAGTCGATGCCCACGCCGACGTCCTCCATGCGCACGAGCACGGGCGCCAGCGGCATCTCGATGCGGTCGAACACCTCGGCCGAACCGTCACGCTCGAGCTTCTCGCGCAGCACCGGACGCAGCTCGGCCGCGGAGCGCGCCCGCGCCGCCGCGCGGCCGCCCGGGTCGCCGGGCTCGGGCAGACGCCTCCCGAGGTGCTCCTCGGTCAGGCGCGGCAGGTCGTAGGAGGGCCGGTTCGACTGCAGCAGGTAGGCGGCGACCCCGCAGTCGAACAGGCGCGGCGCGTCCACCTCCGCGGCCGCGACGCAGTCGTGGTCGTCGTCTCCGGGTGCGCAGGCGACGCGCAGCAGCCCCTTGACGTCGCCGCTCGCGGCGCGCCCCGACCGCACGAGCGCGACCGCCGCCGCCCGCGCGTCGCCCCCGGCGCACACCAGCGTCTCCTCGGCGTACGCCGCCGCCAGCGTCCGCTCGCCTGGGAAGAGCGTCTCGCCCGCTCCGTCGTCCAGCGCCGCCCCGACCCAGGAACCGGGCTCGGCCGCGAGCCGCTCCCGCAGCCGCCGCAGAGCCTCGGGGCCCCCGAGGACGGAGACCGGCGGCGGGCCGACCGAAGGCTCCGCAGCCGCCGGAGCCGGCGAGGGAGGTGCTCCGGCGGCCGCCTCCGCGCTGGCGAACACGCGGTCCACGAGCGTCGTGAAGGCGAAGCGGTTGAACGTCTCTAGGACTGCGCGCGGGTCCCAGTCCCCCCAGCGCACGGCGTTCAGGTCGACCTCGAGCGGAAGGTCCCGCCGGATCGTGGCGACCTCGCGGCTCGCGAGGGCCTCCTCTGCGTGCTCGCGCAGGTTCTCGCCGAGCTTGCCCTTGATCCCCGACGCCGCCTCGAGCACCGCTTCCAGCGAACCGTGCTCGCTCACGAGCCTCGCCGCGGTCTTCTCCCCCACGCCCGGCACGCCGGGGATGTTGTCGGAGGTGTCGCCCTTGAGTCCGAGGTAGTCGGGGATGCGCTCAGGCGGCACCCCGCAGCGCTCGATCACGCCCTCGCGGTCGTACACGACGATGTCGGTGATCCCCTTGCGCGTGCTCACGACGCTCACGTCGTCGTCCACGAGTTGCAGGGCGTCGCGGTCGCCGGTCACCAGCAGCGCATTCACGTCCTCGGCCTTCGCGCGCTCCGCGAGCGTGCCGAGTATGTCGTCGCCCTCCCACCCCTCGACCTCCAGGACGGGGACGCCGAGCGCGTCGAGGACCTCGCGCACCATCGGGAACTGCACGCGCAGCTCGTCGGCCATCGGCTTGCGGTGGACCTTGTAGCGCTCCATCACCTCCGTGCGGAACGCGGGCTTCCCGCGGTCGAACGCGACCACCACGCCGTCGGGCTTCAGGTCGCCCACCATCTTGACCAGCATCGAGACGAAGCCGAACACGGCGTTGGTGGGACGGCCGTCCGGCGCCGTCATCGTCGGCGGCAGAGCGTGGAACGCGCGGTGCACGAGGCTGTTGCCGTCGACGACCGCCACCGTTCGCTTCGGCATCCTGAGGGCCTTTCGGGTACCGTGGGAAGGACCATCCGATTCTACCCGAGGGGAGCGCCGTGGGCTTCTTCAACCGGGCGGCGCCGCTGTTCGGGCGGTTCGCGGACAGATGGGACGCCGAGGACATCGCGCGGGTCGTCCGCTGGCTGGCGCCCTACGTCGGCCCCGACGGGCGGATCCTCGACCTCGGCGGCGGCACCGGCGCCCTGGCCGCGAAGCTCGCCGACGCGTTCAGGCGTCCCGTGGTCGTTCTCGATCCCACACCCGAGATGCTCGCCTACCTCCCCGACCGCCCCGACGTGACCGGTGTGAGGGGCATCGCGGAGGACATGCCGTTGAGATGTGCGACTTCTGGCGGCGTCACGGCGTGCGCGGCGAATGCGCCGAGGAGAGCCGCATCACCTACCGCTTCGTGGGGACGGTGATGCAAGGGGTGTCGCGCGCGTAGGGCGGCGGCACGAGCGCGGCGAGGCCGTCAGCCGCGCCAGAGGTACCCGACGTTGCGGACCGTCTCCAGCCGGCGCGACAGCTCGCCGCCTATCTTCGAGCGGACGCGCCGCACGTGGACGTCGACCGTGCGCGAGCCGCCGTAGTACTCCGAGCCCCACACGCGGCGCAACAGCATCTCCCGGCTGTACGCCCGGTTCGGGTGCGTCACGAGGAACGAGAACAAGGCGTACTCCAGGTACGTGAAGTCGATGGGCCCGGTACCCAGGTACGCCTGGTAGGTGGCCAGGTTCAGCGTCAGCTCGTCCACGCGCACGAGCTCCTGGTCGGTCGCCTCCTCGCCGGGCCACATCAGCGCTCGCACCCGGGCAGCGAGCTCGTCCGAGGAGCCGCCTCTCACCATGAAGTCGCCCGCCATGCGCACGGGCAGCCGCAAGGTCCCCAACGCGTTCCGCTCGACCAGGATCAGCAGCCTCAGGTCGCCGCCCGACGCCGCCGCGTGCTCGACGACCTGCAACAGCGGCTCCGGCGAGGTGTCCCGTCCACGACCGCGAGGTCCGTCTCGCCCGCGGCCAGCGCGGAGGCGAGGCCGACCAGGGGGACCTGACCGAGCTGCACGTCCAGCGCGTCGAGGGACCGGGCGACCCAGGCCCTGGTGTGGGCGTCGTCGGAGGCGACGAGCACGCGTCTCATGTGCACGATCCTCGCGCCTCCCCGGGTCGGTGTGAAGAGCGGACACCGGGCGGTCCGACTCCCGCCCGGTGTCGCGCAACGCGACTCCTGCGGAGCCCCGCACCCGCCGTCCGCTCTACAGGACGGAGAGGTACTTGTCCTGCTCCCAAGGCGAGACGTAGGACACGTACTCGGCCCACTCGGCCTTCTTGTTGCGCACGAAGAACTCGTGGATGTGCTCGCCCAGGACCTCCTTCATCAGCTCGCTGTGCTCGAACAGCTCGATGGCCTCGCCGAGGTTCTTCGGCAGCGTCTTGATGCCGGCGGCGTCCAGCTCGTCCTCGGTCATCCTGAAGACGTTGTTCGTGGCCTCGGGCATGAGCTCCAAGCCCTCTTCGATGCCCTTGAGCCCGGCTCCGAGCATCGCGGCGAAGGCGAGGTACGGGTTGGCCGAGGGGTCGGGTGAGCGCAACTCGACGCGGGTCGCGGCCTCCTTGCCGGGCTTGTACATCGGGACGCGCACCATCGCCGAGCGGTTGCGGCGCGCCCAGGTGACGTAGGTGGGGGCCTCGTAGCCGGGCACCAGGCGCTTGTACGAGTTCACGAACTGGTTGGTCACCGCGCAGAACTCCGGGGCGTACTCGAGAAGACCGGCGATGTAGTGCTTGCCGACGGTCGAGAGGTTGTAGCCCTCGGGATCGTCCGGGTCGAAGAACGCGTTGCCGGCCTCGCTGAAGAGCGACTGGTGCGTGTGCATCCCCGAGCCGTTCCGGCCCTGGATGGGCTTGGGCATGAACGTGGCGTACACGCCGTTGGCCATGGCGATCTCCTTGACGGTCAGGCGGTACGTCATCACGTTGTCGGCCATGCTGAGCGCATCGGCGTAGCGCAGGTCGATCTCGTGCTGGCTGGGCGCGACCTCGTGGTGGCTGTACTCCACCGGGATGCCGAGCTTCTCGAGCGTGAGCACCGTTTCGCGCCGAAGGTCGCTCGCGACGTCGAGCGGCGTGAGGTCGAAGTAGCCGCCCTGGTCGAGCACGTCGGTGCCGCACGAGTCCGCGAAGTAGAAGAACTCCAGCTCGGGGCCGACGTACATCGTGTAGCCCATGTCGCCGGCCTTGGCCAGCACGCGCTTCAGCGCGTAGCGCGGGTCCCCCTCGAACGGTGCGCCGTCGGGATTCGTGATGTCGCAGAACATGCGGGCCACGCCGTCCTCCGTGGGCCTCCACGGCAGGACCTGGAAGGTCTCGGGGTTCGGGAAGGCGACCATGTCGGATTCCTGGATGCGCGTGAGGCCGTCGATCGACGAGCCGTCGAAGCCCATGCCCTCCTCGAACGCGCCTTCGAGCTCGGTGTCGGTCACCGCGAAGCTCTTCAGGAAGCCGAGCACGTCGGTGAACCAGAAGCGGATGAAGCGGACCCCGCGCTCCTCCACCGTCTTGAGCACGTAGTCCTTGTCGAACTTGGGCGTCATCACGATCCTCCTTCAGCTGCGCCACGGCCCTCCACGGGGCCTGGTCGTACCTGCGGGCGAAGACTCTCGAGGTGAGGATACCGGCCGATTGTTTCGCCTGCGTTTCGCATCGTCGGAGCCCGATTCGCCTCCCTTTCCGGGTACGTACGGCCCGACGGCCGTCGGCTGGTCGGAGGTCTGCATGCGAGCGACGAGGGACCCGGCGGGGATGCTGATGATGGAGCACCGGCTGATCGAGCGCGTGGTGCGCGACATGAGCCGCACCGAGGAGAGGATCCGGACGGCGCGCGAGCTCTCGCCCGCCTACGTGTCGACCGTGGCCGACTTCATGCGTACCTACGCCGACGCCTGCCACCACGGCAAGGAGGAGGACATCCTGTTCGAGAGCCTCTCGGGCAGGGCGCTCGAGCCGGATCACGCCAAGGCGATGGACCGGCTCGTACGGGAGCACGAATGGGCGCGTGGCGCGACCACGCGGCTGCACGAGGCGGGCGAGCGCTACGCCGACGGCGACACCGGGGTGCTCGGCGACATCGCCCGCGGGCTGCGGGCGCTGGCGCAGTTCTACCCTCGGCACATCCACGAGAAGTACGGCCGCGTGGCCGAGGCGCTGGAGGAGGCGGCCCTCGTCGAGGCGCGCTGACGGGCTCGTCACGGCGGCCCGTCCTCAGTACGCGTACAGCTTGCCGTAGGGCCGGTGGCTCACGGGGACCAGCTTGGTGAACGGCGCGTCCAGCACCTCGGCGACGTCCTCGCCCAGCGCCGCGCAGTACTCCTCGAGCACCGGCCCGAGTTCGGACATGTCCCCGTCGTCGGCGGCGAACACGCCGACCTCCTTGCCGCACTGCCACGCCTCGACCTCGCCTCGCAGGTAGATCACGCCGCCGTGCATGCCGGTCCCGACGTAGCAGCCGACCGGGGGGCCCGCGAACCGCGAGCGCATCCCCAGCAGCACCAGCATGCCGCCGGCCATGTACTCGCCGAAGAAGTCGCGCGCCTTGCCACCGCAGACCACGACCGGCCTCAGGCCCTCATACGCCTTCATATGGATGCCGACCCGGTAGCCCACGTCGCCGCCGACGAACACCGAACCTCCGCGCATGCCGTAGCCCAGCACGTCGCCCGCGTCGCCGTGCACGATCACGGTGCCCGCGTTCATGGTGTTGCCGATACCGTCCTGAGCGTTCCCGAAGACCTCCACCGTCGGCCCGTTCATGAACATCGCCGTGTCGTTCCCCGCCGTGCCGCGCACCTCGATCCGCACGCCCTTGGCGCCGATGCCCGCGCCGATGTAGCGCTGGCCGTTGACGTTCTCGACGACGACGTGTCCGGCGCCCTCGGCGACTGCGGCGCGCACCGCCTCGTTGAGCTGCTTGTAGTACACGCCCGACGCGTCGATCGCCGCGCGCCCGCCCTCGACCCTCACGCTCGGGACGACCTCCCGGTAACCCTGGAAGAGACCGGCGCTCACCGCTGACTCAGGCATCTCGCGTCCTCCTCACATCCCGACCGGTCTGACGCCGAGGACCTTGTTCATCTGCTCGTCGAGCCCGATGGAGCGCAGCCGCTCGCGGCTCCCGCGGAGCGACTCCACGGCGTTCACGCCCAGCGCGCCGAGGATCTCCTGCAGCTCGTGGCTCCAGGCGTTCACGAGGTTCGTCAGCCGCTCCGCGCCCCACTCGGGGTCCAGGCGGCGCGTCAGCTCGGGCTTCTGCGTGGTCAGGCCCCAGGAGCACGACCCGGTGTGGCACCCCTGGCACAGGTGGCAGCCCAGCGCCATCAGCGTGGCGCTGCCGATCGCCACGACATCCGCGCCCAGCGCGATCGCCTTGGCCATGTCCGCCGAGGACCGGATGGAGCCGGCCGCCACGATCGAGGCGTGATTGCGGATCCCCTCGTCGCGCAGGCGCTGGTCGACGACCGCGACGGCGACCTCGACGGGGATGCCGATGTGGTCCCGGATGACGGCCGGCGCCGCGCCGGTGCCGCCACGGAAACCGTCGAGGTAGACGTAGTCGGCGCCGGCGTGCACGATGCCGCTGGCGATGGCCGCCACGTTGTGCACGGCCGCGATCTTCACGCCCACGGGCTTGTATCCGGTCGCCTCCTTGAGGGCGTAGATGAGCTGCCGAAGGTCCTCGATGGAGTAGATGTCGTGGTGCGGCGCGGGCGAGATCGCGTCGGAGCCCTGCGGGATCATGCGCGTGGAGGAGACCTCCCTGTCGATCTTCTCGCCGGGCAGGTGCCCGCCGATGCCGGGCTTGGCGCCCTGGCCGATCTTGATCTCCATGGCCGCCCCGCGATCCAGGTACTCGGGGTCGACGCCGAACCGCCCCGACGCCACCTGCACGATGACGTTCTCCGCGTACGGATACAGGTCGGCGTGCAGCCCGCCCTCGCCGGTGTTCATCAGGATGCCGAGTCTGCCAGCCGCCATCGCCAGCGACTTGTGCACGTTGAGCGAGACCGAACCGTAGCTCATCGGCGAGAAGACGATCGGGACGGCGAGCTCGATGTTGTTGCACATCCCGCCGCCCTCGGCGAGCTTGAGCCCGCCCTCGCCGTCGGTCTCGACCCGCACGGAGTCCGGCTTGCGGCCGAGGTACGTCCTCAGCTCCATGGGTTCGCGGAGCGGGTCGATGGACGGGTTCGTCACCTGGCACGCGTCCAGCACGAGGTGGTCGAAGATCTTCGTGTAGGGCTTGTCGTTGCCCATGCCGGTCAGCAGGACGCCGCCCGTCTCGGCCTGGCGCCACACGGACTTCCGAAGAGCCGGCGACCAGTTGTCGCTGTCACGGAAGGCCAGCTCGCTCTTGGCGACGGTGATGCAGTGCGCCGGGCAGTACGTCACGCAGCGGTGGCACGCCCGGCACTTGGAGTCGTCGGGGATCGGGCGCTCGTTGAACGAGTAGACGCCCCAGCCGCACTGCTGCACGCAGCGCCCGCACTTGTGGCACTTGTCGTAGTCGATCTTGACCTTGAACTCCGGCTGGATGAAGGTGCTCGGCACCTAGACCACCTCCACGGTCTCGCACGATCCCTCCATGCCGGTCACGGCGCAGGAGATCTCGTCGGCGGAGAGGTGCAGGTCGCCGTGGATCGGCCAGTCCATCCCCGCTACGCGGGCGACGACCGGCTCGCCGGCCTTCGGCGCCCAGACCTCGTCGGGACCGTCCAGCACGGCGCGGATCGCGCTCTCCTCGGAGGCCACCATCACCACGGGGCCGGCCTTGGCCGCGACGAGCGGACGGAGCTTGATGCGGTCGTTGAGGGCGACCATGCCGCCGTTGAAGCCCAGCACGATCGCGAAGGGTCCGTTCAGCATGCCCGAGCCGTACACTGCGCGCAGCGAGCGCATGACCTCGCGTTCCTCGGCCGGCATCCTGTCGATCTCGCTCCACAACGGGCTGGCCAGCGCCTTGCAGGCCAGGCCGAGCGGCAGCTTGTGGCGGCGCAGCATGAGGTCGAAGAGGTACGCCGCGACCTCGGTGTCGGTGCCGAGCGTGCACTTGTAGCCGAACTGCTCGAGGTAGCGGCTGTTGATGCCGTAGCTGGAGATCTCCCCGTTGTGGACGATCGACCAGTCCAGCAGCGTGAAGGGGTGCGCGCCGCCCCACCAGCCCGGCGTGTTCGTCGGGAACCGGTTGTGGCCGACCCAGGTGTGGCCGGCGTACTCGTCGAGACGGAAGAAGTGCCCGATCTCCTCGGGGAAGCCCACGCCCTTGAACGCGCCCATGTTCTTGCCCGAGGAGGCTACGAACGCCCCGTCCACCGACGAGTTGATGAGCATGACGGTGTGCACGACGAAGTCCTCCGGGCTCATCTCGGAGGCCTCGAGCTTGTGCGGGTCGGGGGTCAGGAAGTAGCGCCACAGCAGCGGCGCGTCCGTGACGCCCTTCGTCGCGCGCGTGGGCATCGGTTCGGCGAGGTCGACGAGGAAGTACCGGTCGAAGGCGGCCTCGGCGTCCTCCTTGCCCCGGACGTCGTGGTACATCATGTGGAAGCAGAAGTGCTCGGGGAACTCGGGGTAGATGCCGTAACCGGCGAACCCGCCGCCCAGGCCGTTGCCCCGGTCGTGCTGCACCGCGATGGAGCGCAGTGCGACCTCACCGCCCATCAGCTCACCCGAGGTGTCGCAGATGCCCATCAGCCCGCAACCGCCATGGATCTTGAAGGACGCCTCCTCGCGGTAGCGCGGCCGGCCCTCCTCGTTCAGCAACGGCCCGGTCGTCTCGCTCATCGCTCTTCCTCCGGCTCGTTCGACAGCAGGCGGGCCACCGCGTCGCCGCCGGTCGGCGGGAGCGGGTCGAGCCCGAGCTTCCTTCGGGCGGACTCCTTGGGCTTGCCCAGCACGCCGGCCTCGAGGAACTGCCTGTAGGCCGCCGAGACCGGGTCGGGTCCGCTGCCCGCGCTCATCGCGAGCTCCTTGAGCTTGCGGAACGTCCCGGCCATGCCGATCCTGGAGTGGCACAGCTCCTGGCACGTGTAGCACTCGAGGCACTTCCAGAGCCCGCCGCCGGCGATCACGTCGTCGAGGTGACCCCGCACGAGGTCTCCGACGATCTCGGTAGGCTGGAAGGAGGGGTCGACCTTGCAGACCGGGCAGTCGTCCTTGCACGCCTGGCAGGCGTAGCACCTGCCGAGCAGCGACACGTCGAAGAAGGCCTCGAGGCGCACCCTGTCGGCCTGGCGGTCACCCCACTTCTCGAGGAAGGGCTCAACCGACACGCGATGCATGTCCAGCCCCAGCTCCTCGGGCTCGTGCCCCATCGAGAGCGCGACGAGCTCGGAGAGGTAGAGGACCGGGACGTTCACGTCCTCCTTGGCGCGCTGCAGGGCCGCCTGGTTCAGGTCGAACTGCTGGAAGCAGCTCGGGCAGACGACCACCAGCGCGTCGGCCTCCTCGCGCTGGACGTCGGTGAGCTTGCGGCGGGCGAAAGCCAGCGAGCTCTCCCGCTCGCCCATGCGGTCCAGCGCGCCGCCGCAGCACTGCATCCTGGTCGGGTAGTCCACCACCCGGGCGCCCAGCGCGGTGACGAGCTCCTCGACCTTCCGGGGGTGCAGCGGGTCGTCCCAGCGCACGGCGGGCTGGGGGCGCAGCAGGTGGCAGCCGTGGTGTACCGCGATGCGCAGGCCCCACAGCGGGCGGGTGATCCTCGAGGCGACCACGCCGGTCCCGATCCCGTCGGTCAGCCACTCGGCGAAGTGGGTCACCTTCAGGCGCCCGTCGTAGCGAAGGTCCTCCGCCGACAAGCGGTCGTTGATCGCGTCACGCTCGCGCCAGTGGGTGATGAGGTGGCTGGAGACCTCCTTGAAGGTGGAGTAGCACCCGTTGCACGGCGTCACCACGTCCAGGCCCGCCTTCTCGACGATCGCGAGGTTCCGGGCCGCGGCCGTGTAGAACGCGCGCTCGCTGCTCGGCTTGACCAGCACGCCCTCGGGGCAGCAGGTATGGCCCTCGAGCTCGCGCACGCGTACGCCCATGTCGCCGAGGACGAGCCGCGTCGACTTCTCGATGAAGGGGAAGCGCGCCGGTATGGTGCAGCCCCAGAAGACCGCGAGATCGTTCATGTCGCCTCCGGGATCGGTGCGTCCGGCGGGCGACCGAACGGAAACGCCCGCCGCCGGCCCCTGTCGGGTCCGGATGCGAGCGCCGTTGCTCACGTGTGTCGCGGCACGACGGCGTGCCGCTCGGATACCGAGTTTAGCACGGGAGAACGTACCCGGGAAGGGGCGGGTTCACGCGCGGGAGACACGCCCGAAACGCGCGGCGAGGCGGTCGTCGTTCCGCCGGGTGTTGGAGGAACGCCCTTACAGGGAACCTAGGCGGGGTCGGCGGCGACCCTCGGAGGTGACGGCCGTGACGACCGACGGCGTGTGCACCATCGGGCAGTTCTCGGACATCCACTGCGGGGACGGCCGGTTCGACGCGGGCCTCATGGAGCGGCTCATCCACGACCTGAACCGCGACTGCCCCGACCTGGTCGCCTGCCCCGGCGACCTCACCGAGAAGGGCTACCCCGACCAGTTCGAGCTCGCCAAGAGCTACATCGACCGCGTCGAATGCACCGAGAAGGTGGTCATCCCCGGCAACCACGACAGCCGCAACGTCGGCTACGTGTTCTTCGACCGCATCTTCGGCCAGAAGTTCTACTCCCGCGACTTCCCCTTCCCGGCCGGCGGTGACCCCGGCCCGACGCGCATGCGCGTGGTCTGCGCGGACTCGAGCAAGCCGGACCTGAACGAAGGCGAGATCGGCCGAGACCGTTACGGATGGCTCCGGGAGCAGTTCGCGGGCGACGACGCGTACAAGGTCTTCGTCGTACACCATCACCTCGTGCCCGTGCCCGGGACGGGGCGCGAGCGCAACATCGCGTGGGACGCGGGCGACATCCTGGAGATCCTGATGGAGGCGGGGGTGGACCTCGTGCTCGCGGGGCACAAGCACGTGCCGCACGTGTGGCCGATTGCGGGGATGCTGGCCGTCACCAGCGGCACGGCCACCTCCTGGCGCACGCGCGGCGTGACCCAGCCGTCCTACAACCTCATCCGCATCCGCGAGGACAGCGTGGAGGTGGAGGTGCGCCACACGGCCGACGAGCGGCGCGTCCGCCAGGTCTTCGCGCGCACGCCCGAGCAGCGCATCGGGCACGTGCTCACCCAGAGCGAGAAGCCCGACCCGGGCTACATCGGCGCCCTTCGGTGACCTCCCGTCCGGCGCGGGGGGCGCTCGAGCCCGGACCCTTCCGGTGATTGGGTAAAGACCCTTCTCGACGCGGGAGGGACGAGGGGGGGTCCTGTGAACGGGGAGGACAGCGCACGCCGGCGTCGCAGGGCCCTAGGCGCCCTCGTCGGCCTCGTCGTCCTCGCGGTGCTCGTGCTCTACGTCCTCATCGTGCGGTCCCCCCAGGAGAGCGCCTTCCTGCGCCGGAACATCGAGTGCCTGCGCTGTCACCCGGAGGTTCTCGCCGACTTCTCCGACGACGTGCTGCACGCGCCCTTCGCCGAGGAGCATTGCGGCTCGTGCCACCGCCCGCACGCGGCCATGGGGGTACTGCGCTCGACACCCGGCGACTTCGGCGCGTGGGAGCGTCTGCGGTCCTGGCTGCAGCGCGTGCGGCTGCAGATCGTGTGGTACGTGCTCTCCGGTCCGCCGCTGGTCCCCGACGAGGCCGCGCCGCCGCCCTCGGAGTCGACGTCGACAGTGACCTACCGAGAGGGTGGCCTCCGCGTCTCCTCCGAACTGCTGTGCTGGTCGTGCCACCCCGACCAGGCCCCTCGGCTCGCGCTGTCCGTCAAGCACCCGCCGTTCGAGGAGGGCGGTTGCACCTCGTGCCACCGCCCGCACTCCTCCCCGAACCGGGTGCTGCTCAGGGCCGACGAGCGCACCCTGTGCGTGTCGTGCCATCACGTCGCGGCCGACCTGGCCTCGCGGCAGGTGCACCAGCCCTTCGGGGAGGGCCCCTGCACCCGCTGCCACGAGCCCCACGCCTCGGCCTTCGCCGGCATGCTCGCCACCGAGCAGCGCCGGCTGTGCCTGGGGTGCCACGAGGAGGTGGCCCGCCTCGACGGCTCGGCGGTGCGGCACGACCCCTTCGTCTCGGGCTGCGCCGGTTGCCATCGCCCGCACGCGGCCGACTTCCGTCCCCTGCTCGTGGATCGCACCCCGCAGCTGTGCTACGGATGCCACGACGGGGTGCGGCTGGAGTTCGCCTCGGAGAGCCGGCACCCGTTGGGCACGAGCGTGACCTGCCCGGATTGCCACGAGCCCCACGCGAGCGGCTTCGACGGCCTGCTGCCGGTCCAGCACCGCTCGCTGTGCTTCGGCTGTCATCCGGCGACGTTCGCCGAGCTCGGATCGCCGGTGCTGCACGACGTGTTCGTGACCGACGACTGCGCGACCTCCTGCCACGTGCCGCACGGCTCGGACGCCGGGCCCCTGCTCGCCGAGGCGCCCCCCCCGCTGTGCTACCGCTGTCACCCCGGCGTCTCCGAGGACTTCGAGCTGCCGGTACGCCATCCGGTCGGCGAGCGGATCTCCTGCCCCGACTGTCACAGGGCCCACGCCGCGCCGGCGAGCGGACTGCTGCCCGTGGCGCAACCGGAGTTCTGCTTCCGCTGTCACGGGGAGACGCGAGCGGAGACGGGCCTGCGGGTGCGCCATCGCCCCTTCGGCTCCGACCCGTGCACCCGCAGCTGCCACGAGCCGCATGCCTCCGTGCACGCCGGCATGCTGACCGCCGAGGAGCGCTCGCTGTGCTTCCGCTGCCACACCGGCATCGCCGCCGAGGACGCGGCCCCGGTCCGGCACGAACCCTTCGCGGTGCGATGCACCCGGTGCCACCGCCCGCATGCGGCCGAGGTGAGACGGCTGCTCGCGGAGCGCGCCCCGGCTCTCTGCTACCGGTGCCACGACGGGGTGCGGCTCGAGTTCGCCTCGACGAGCCGGCACCCCCTCGGCGTCGCGGTCAGCTGTGCCGACTGCCACGACCCGCACGCGAGCCGCTTCAGCGGCCTCCTCCCGAGGGCGCACCGCGCCCTGTGCTTCGGCTGCCACCCCTCGACCCTGGCGGAGCTGGGGCTGCCGGTCCGGCACCGGGCGTTCGTGACCGACGACTGCGCGAGGTCCTGCCACGTGCCGCACGGCTCGGACGCCGTCCCGCTCCTGGCCGACGCGCCGCCGCCGCTGTGCTACCGCTGTCACCCCGGCGTCTCGGAGGAGTTCGCGCTGCAGAGCAGGCACCCCGTCGGGAACAGGATGACCTGCGCGAACTGCCACCGTGCTCATGCCGCGACCGAGCCCGCGCTGCTGCCCGTCGCGCAGCGCAGCCTGTGCTTCCGCTGCCACCCCGGCACGCTCGGCGAGCTTACGCTCCCCGTGCGCCACACCCCCTTCGCCGACGACTCGTGCGCCTCACGCTGCCACACGCCGCACGGCTCGGACGCCGGGCCGCTGCTTCGCGCCGCCCAACCGCCGCTGTGCTACCGGTGCCACGGCGGGGTGCGCGCCGAGTTCCAGCGGACCAGCCGGCATCCGGTGAGCGCCCGCTTCCCCTGTACACGGTGTCACCAGGCGCATGCCGGCCGGTTCCAGCGGCTGGTCCGGGGGGAGGGCGACGACTTCTGCCTCCGGTGCCACGACGAGGTGGATGCGACGGTGTTCCGAGAGTCCTCGCACCGGGACCAGCGCTGCGCGGGGTGCCACGTGCCTCACGGCTCGGACGCGTCGCCGCTGCTGACCGACTTCAACCCCGAGCTCTGCATCCGCTGCCATCCCCGGAACGGCGCCACCTACGAGGCGCCGGTGGACGGTCTGGTGAGCCACCCCACCCGCCCCTCAGCGTGGGACGAGTACTCCAACAAGCCCCTCACCTGCAGCTCGACCTGCCACAATCCCCACGGCAGCCGCAACAACCACATGCTCCGCGTCCCGTACTTCGAGCGCGGCTTCGGCATGGACCACATCTGCCTGCTGTGCCACCCCGGCGTGGGGGTCGACTTCTGAGGGGCGGACCTCCCGGTCCCGCGACCTCCGGTCCCGTGACTGTGCGTCCGTCGCCCGCCTATGCCCCGCGCACGACGGCGCGCTCACCCGCCGCCTCGCGCACGGCGTGGGCCGCGGCCGATTCGTCGGCGTGCATCTGGGCGAGCCGGTCGGCGAACGCGTCGAGCTCACCCAGGGCCTCCTCCGGCTCGCCGGAGAGCGCGAGCGCGTCGATACCCAGGGCGCTCCAGCGCTGGCCGAGGCCCCGGTAGGTGGCCGCGAGCTCGAGCACGGCCCGCTCGCCCATCACGGCGGATGCCTCCTCGAGGAAGTCCGCGTACATCGGCCGGAAAGCTCCGCCACCGGTGCCCAGCTCGATCCATCGGTGCGTCCAACACAGGGCGGCCGACAGTCGGGCGGGGGTGTCGAACACCTTCCGCCAGGCCTTGGTCTCCACCCGGCTGGACATCATGCGCGACCACTTGAGCAGGGCGGGCAGACCGGCATTGGGCCGCAGCGGTTCCAGCAGGCTCGCCGCGCAGTCGGCGAGCGCGTCCTGGATCGCCTCCGCGGGGTTGTGCGGGGGCTCGCCCCGCGAGATCAGCCTGACGCGGTGGTGCGTCGAGCGCACCGCCGCCCGCGCCGCGGCGAACTCCCGGCGCGGCACCCGGCACGGGGTCGGCCCCAGGTCGTCCAGCACGACGTCGGCGTCGTCGACCCCGACGACGGCCACCACGTGCGGAACGTACTCGAGGTCCATCGGCACCGGGCTGCACGGCAGCATCCCCCAGTCCGCCGTCACGACCGGCGGCCTCCCCTCCTCGAGCGCCTGGCCGAGCTCGCGGTCGGCCTTGGCGCGGCTGGAGGTCTCGCGCGTCTCGGCAGCCGCTCCGGCGCGCGAGCACATGTCCTCGACGAACGCCGTGTCGAACCCTTCCCAGCCGAAGCGGCGGAAGCCCACGCCGAGCATGGGGTTGGGCAAGTGCTCGTAGTCGAACACCCAGTACGCGAAGCCCAACCCGCCGCCCAGGCCGAAGAGCATCTCCTCGGTGTAGGGCTCGCCGGTGTGCGGCGCGGTCACCCCGAGATACCGCAGCACGTTGGCGACGGAGGCGGACTCGCCGTGCCTTCCGCCGAAACGGTCGTAACCCCGCAGCACGGGCAAGCGCGTCTCCTCTCGGCGAACGGGGGTCGCGAACGGTAGGGAGTACTTACCACCGCGCGAGTCGCCGTTATCGCCGACGAGCGGCCGAAGAGCGGCCGGCGAAGGCCGTGCGGCGGCCTGATCGAGAGCCGCCGGGGACCGGCCGCTATCCCTCCTCGGCCTCCGAGGCGAGCAGGACCGCCTCGGCGACCTGCCGCAGCGTGAGTCGCTTGTCCATCGCCAGCCGCCGGAGGCGCCGGAACGCCTCGGGCTCGCTCAGACCGCGCTCCATCAGCACGCCCTTGGCCCGGTCGAGCGCCTTGCGCGTCTCGAGCCGCTCGGCCAGGTCGGAGACCTGCTCCTCGAGCTCGCGTGCCTCGGCGAAGCGCGAGACGGCGACGTGCAGCGCCGGGATGACGTCCTTCTTCTCGAAAGGCTTGACGACGTAGGCCATGGCACCGGCCTCCGCGGCCGAGCGCACCACCTCCGCCTGCGAGAAGGCTGTGACCATCACCACCGCTGCCGGACAGCGCTCCCCGATCGCCCGGGCCGCGTCGAGGCCGTCGGTGCCGGGCATCTTCACGTCCATGAACACGGCGTCGGGGGCGAGATCGCAGGCCAGCGCGACGGCCTCGGCGCCGTCGCGCGCCTCGCCGACCACCTCGTGGCCCTCCTCCTCTAGCATCTCGCGCAGGTCCATGCGGATGAGCGCCTCGTCCTCGGCGATCAGTATCCTCACGCGCCCTCCCTCTCGCCCTCGTCGACGGGGACGCGGATGGTGACGGTCGTGCCGCGGCCGCGACCGAAGGACAGCGTGCCGCGCAGGTCGTCCTCCACCACGGTGCGCACGATCGCCAGCCCGAGGTTGGACGCCGAGGCGATGTCGAAGCCCTCGGGAAGGCCGCGGCCGGTGTCGCGCACCACGAGGTGCAACTCGGCGGGCAGGCGACGCATCGAAACCGTCACCTCGCCGCTCGTGCCCGCCAGGCCGTGCTCGATCGCGTTGTGCACGAGCTCGGCCGTGACCAGCGCGAGCGAGGTCGCCACGGCCGCCGGCACCTTGCCCGAGGAGCCCTCCACGGCGACGCGGACGTCCTCCGCCGTGCCTGAGAGGCCTCGCCCGACCATGTCGACCACGGTGCGCGCCGCGTCCGCGAAGTCCACGCGCTCCTCGGTGGACCCCGCGAGCATCTCGTGCACCACCGCCATCGAGCTCACGCGCTCGACCGCCTCTCGCAAGGCCCGCGACGCCTCGTCGCTGCCGGAGCGGCGCGCCTGGATGCGCAGGAGCGACGCGATCGTCTGCAGGTTGTTCTTCACGCGGTGGTGCACCTCGCGGATGGTCGCCTCCTTGACCTTGATCTCGGCCTCGCGCCGCTTGGCCTCCGTGACGTCCTCGACCAGCACGAGCGCGCCACGCGGCAGCGCCAGGGTGCGGTAACTGAGCACGCGGGCGGCCGTTGCGACCTCGGTGGCGAGCGCGCCCCCGGAGCCGAGGACGGGGGCGACGGCCTGCGCGCCGCCCGGCAGCCCCTCGGCGGACAGCCCCGTCACCGGTCCGTCCACCCCCGCGAGGCGCATGATGTTGACCGCGTTCGGGCTCGCGTAGCGCACCTGCCCCCGCTCGTCGAGCGTGAGCACGCCGTCCCCCGCCACCCGGTGGGTGATGAACGGCTCGCCGTTGGCGAGGTCGCGCAGCGGCCCGTCCCGCAGCACGCCGAGGAGCACCTCGGCCGCGTCCATGAACACGCGCTCCATCTTGCCCGGCGCCTCGACGACCTGCTCGGTGAGGTCGCGCAGGACGACGGCGTAGGGCGGGTCGCCGACGGGGTAGGCCTCGGTCGCGTACCTCATGCCGCGCGTGGTGCGGCGGCGGACGCCGATCACCGGCCCGGCCGCGGCCAGCGCCTCGAACGCCTCCGGCTCGTCGTCGGCCGTCAGCCGGCGGCCCACTCGGCTGGTCGCCACCGCCGGGACGGCCGTCATCGGGCGCGCCTCGGCCAGCACGCGAAGCGCGCCGCCCGCCTCCACGCCGCCTTCGCCTCCACCCCGTGCTCCGGCCTCATCCTCGGCCAGCGCGAGCGAGACCGTGCCGTAACCGAGGTCGGCCAGCAGCTGCAGGTTGCGCGCGACGTTGGCGAGGTGCTCGCGCGTCCCGGCGGGCGTGTCGGCCGGCAGGTCCAGCGTGAGAGGGGGTCGTGTGCTCATGCGCCCATTGTATGCCGAGGACCGGCGCGGACGCGCGCGGCTGTTCCGCGTGGTCAGATCCCGTTAAGACGACGGTCAGACCTCTACCCTACGCTGCCGCCGTATGCTCTCCGGCCGCGCGCCTCCCCGGGTCGCGGCCGTCCGAGCGGGCGAGCCACGCCGCCCGCCTGCGGGAGCGGTCGGACGAACCGGAGAGAGAGGGGCACGCGCATGGATGGGAGCCCGACACGCAGGATGCGATGGGCGGTGGCGCTGCTCGGCGTGTACGTCGCCGCGCAGGCGCTCGCACCGGCGGCCGCCGCGGAGAACGGCCCCCGAGCGGAGGGGCCCGCGCCGCGGGTGGTCGCGGGACTGCCGGTGGGGTCGGGCCCGGGGCGGCTCGGCGTCGAGGAGGGTCCGGAGGAGGCCTGGGGGGTGTCCGCGTTCGCGGTCGCGCCCGACGGCGCCTTCTGGATCGTGGACGGGGTCAACGGCAAGGTCGTGACGCTGGGTGCCGACGGCGCTCTCACGGGCGAGCTTCCCGTGCCGTCGCCGCTCGTCGCGCCCGAGGACATCGCGGTGACGGAGGAGGCGCTGTACCTGATGGACGTCGCCGCGCAGCCCGCCCTCGTCGTCAGGCTCGGCCTCGACGGCGAGCCGGAGGAGTCCTGGGAGGTGCCGGACGAGTACTCCGCCCAGGCGGTCACCGGGATCGCCGTACAGGACCACCCCGGCGTCGGCGACGACGTCTACCTCGAGCTCGACGGCAGCTGGCACGTCCCGCTCCTGGAGCGCGGACGCGCGGTCCCTGCCCGCAGACCGCCGCTCGTGCGCAGCGGCAGCCGCGTGGACGTCGCAGCGTCGGACGCCCCGGCGTTCGGCCTCCGCACCCGCCGGGCGGGCGCACGGCTCGTCTCCGTCGACTGGGAAGGCGACCACGCCGGCGTCGTGCGCGTGTTCGAGCGCGGGCGCAGGACGCGCCGTCTGCAGGTGAGGACCGAGGGGGTCCTCGGCAGACTGAAGCCGCTGGACACCGACGCCGACGGCGTGGAGTACGTGCTCGTCGACGAGATCGCCGAGGACGGCTCGTGGTCGGCTTCGTACGTCCAGGCGTTCGACGGCGACGCTCCATGCGGCGTCTTCCGGCTCCCCGCCGAGCGCTTCGCGACGCACCCGGTCCACGGGGTGCGCGTCAGCGCGGCGGGTGAGGTGTTCTGCCTGGTGCCTGGCGCGGAGCGCGTCACGATCGAGCGGCTTGCCGAGGAGCCGGCGCCCGACGCCGGCACGGAGGCGGCGGCTCCGGCGGACCGGTGCGCCGTCGACGTGGACCGGGCCGGCGCGGACGCGGGCTCGGAGCACGCGGACGCGTCGCGGGTGTACGCCGCCGGGTGGTTGAGCAGGGCGTGGCGCACGGCCGGGGAGAGACTGCTGCCCGAACCGGCGTTCGCCATCTGGACGCGCCTCGACGCTAACGACCGTGCGTGGGCCTACGTCGGCGACAGATGGTACTGCAGCTCCGCGAACTACACGCGCTCCTGCGGCGACCACCGGCCGGCCTACATCACGGCGCCGGGCAAGACATACTCCTCGGTCCCGTACTGCTGGGGCGGCTTCGACCTGCCGACCACGTTCAACCGGGCGATGAAGGACGGCAAGGACGCCGGCGACGTGAACACCTCGGGCACGAGCAAGCGCTCCTGCACCGCCGGCGTGGACTGCTCGGGCTTCGTCTCCCGGCTATGGGGGCTCGGGACGAAGCAGAGCACCACCACGCTCAAGAACTTCTCCTACCCCATCTCCAGGACCAGCATGAAGTGCGCGGACCTCTACCTGCGGCCGGGCAGCCACGCGATCGCCTTCCGCTACTTCACGAGCACGAAGGACTCAGCCGTGTGGGAGTCGACCACGTCCAGCAGCAAGGACCGGGTGGTCGCATGGACGCGTACCGCCAAGTGGCTGAGCGACTACGGCTACGAGACGCGGCGCTACCGTAACTGGTGAAGGGCCCTGGGATGAGGGGTGGACGATGAGAGGGAGAAGCGTGTTCCGCGCCGGGCTCCTGCTGGCCGTCGCGGCCTCGGCGCTGTTGCTGCAGGCGTCCTGCGCGACGCGAGGGGGTGCCGGAGGCGACGGGAGCGGACGGGGGACCGGCGCGGGCGAGGTGCCGGAACGCTACGCCGACTGGACGGTGGTGTACTCGACCGGCGACAACGAGGTGTTCTCCGCCAGGCTGGACGGCAGCGGACCCAGACGGCTGTTCGCAGCGGGGGGTGAGATCGACTGGTCGCTGCTGTTGCGCCCCGTCGGGGAGCTCTCCGAGGTCCTGTACGAGCGCATCCGCGACGGCCGCCTGGAACTGATGTCGTTCTCCGCCGAGACCGGCGAGGTCACGTCACTGGCCTGCGACATCGGCGACGTGGTCGCCGTGACCGACGGCCGGGCGTACTACATCGCTTCCGGGGACGGTGACGAGGACGCGCTATGGGAGCGGGACCTGCGTTCCGGCGAGGCACGCCCCGTTCCCACCAAGGGCGCGGTGTCCGGGCTGGGGTCCGCGGAGGCCAGCGGACCGCCGCTCTTCTCCGTCGCCCGCTCCGATCCTCGGGTCGACCCGGTCGACCAGGACCTGTATATCATCGAGGGAGGACGACCCGTGAAGATCGCCTCCGCGCCTGCGCGCCACGGGTTCGGCCCTGCCTTCTCCCTCCCCGCAGGAGTGCTCTTCGTCGTGAGCGAGCAGGGAGGCGAGGAGCACGGCAGCGTCCGGTTCTGGTCGCGCACGACCGGTGAGACCGCCGAACTCGCGCGGCACGCGCGGATCCTCGATGCGTCGGAGCACGGAGGCATCCTGCTCGAGGAGCCTCTGGCCGGGAACGGCGTCCGCACCTCGGAAGGCGCACGAGCCGAGGGGAGCCGGATCGTATGGTTCGACTCCCCCC
>JACUUM010000018.1 GCA_014859305.1 Coriobacteriia bacterium | reverse complement strand
TGCCTCGGCCTCAAGCTCTTCGACGCCGTGCTGGCCGAGGCGGCGGCCCGCGGGTCGGCGGTGGTGGAGCGCGGAGAGGCGCGGCACCCCGCGGCGGCCGTCTCCGCCCTGGCCGCCGAGGAGGAGGCGGCCGCCGGCCTCCTGCCGCTGCTGCACGAGCAGGCGCTGGCGCCCTCGACCGTCGCCGAGCTCGCAGCCTCGGCCGGTGTCGACGCCGGCGTCGCACGCAAGGTGCTCTCAAGGCTGGCCGCGTCCGGCGCGGTCGTGCGCGTGGGCCCGGAGCTGCACTTCGACGCGGCGGCGATCGCCGGGGCCCGCGCCCGCCTGGAGTCGTTCCTCGCCGACAAGCCGGGCGGAGCCACGGCCGCCGAGCTCCGCGACGTTCTACGGGTCTCGCGCAAGTACGCGATCCCGCTGCTGGAGTACTTCGACGCCCAGGGCGTGACCCGCCGCGAGGGCGACCTGCGGGTGCTTCGCCGGGCGTGATGCGCCCGGCTCAGCCCGCCTCGGCCCCGCCGAGCAGTTCGGCCAGCGCGCTTCGCAGCCGGTCGGCGGAGAACGGCTTGACGAGGTAGCCGTCGGCGCCGCTCTCGAGACCGCGATCGCGGTCGGCCTCGGTCCCCTCCGCGGTGAGCATGATGACGCGGCAGCCCGCGGTCTCGGGACGCTTGCGGATGAAGCGGAGCACCTCGAAGCCGTCGAGCTTGGGCATGACCACGTCGAGCAGCACGAGGTCCGGCCGCTCCCGCACGGCGGCCTCGATCGCCGCCTCGCCGTCGGCGGCCTCGATCAGCTCATAGCCCGCGGTCCGCAACGCGGCGCTCACGAGGAGCCGGATGTGGCGGTTGTCGTCGGCGATCAGGACCTTGGTCATAGCCCCCTCCTGATGCGCTTACTTTCGTCGCGTGGTACCCGTTCACCTTCCCCGTTCTCCGTAGCTGATGGAAGGTGAAGCCCGGGAGTGCGTCGAAGTGACAACCGAGGACGCGCCGCGTCGCGTTCGACCATGCACGTCGATGGGGGTAGCCGGTGGCTGACGAAGGGAACAGGCGGCGTAACCACGGCCTGCGGATGCTGCTCGCCGGCGCCGGGGAGGGGCTGCTGGTCATCGGCGCCGACGCCGTCGTTCGTCTGATGAACGAGACCGCCGAGGAGATGTTCGGCGTGAAGCGCGCCGAGGCGGTCGGCTCTGAGGTGGAGGTCCTCGGCAGCCGGGAGATCGCCGGATCGGTCCGCAAGGGGCTCGAGGCGGGCAAGGGCGGCAGGGCGCGCTCGGTGCGCACGGAGGTCGGCTCGCGCCACCTCACCTGCATGGTCCGGCCGTTCGAAGGCGTGCCCGTGGAGGGCGACGAGGGCGACGAGGCCGAGGACGGGGTCGCGATCACGATCCGCGACGACACGGAGCTCGTCGAGTGCCGGGAGCGCGCCGAGGCGGTCCTGGCGAGCACCGGGGACGGCCTGATCGTCCTCGATGCCGACGGCACGGTCGGCTACGCGAACCCGGCGGCCGTCAGCATGCTGGGCGCGAAGGTGAAGCGGGCCGTAGGACGGCAGGTCCCCTTCGCGACGCTCCTCGGCGAGGAGGGCGAGGACCCCACGGAGGCGGCGAGGTGCGGCGAGCGCACCGTGCGCGAGATCGTGGTCGAGAAGCCCGAGCACCGGGTCATCGAGGTGCGCACCAACCCCGTCAAGGGGCGGCACGACGAGTACCTCGGCTGCGCGATCAGCCTGCACGACGTGACCGCCGAGCGCGAGATAGCGCAGATGAAGAACGAGTTCGTCTCGACGGTCAGCCACGAGCTGCGCACGCCGCTCACGTCGATCAAGGGCTACGTGGACCTGATCCTGGACGGCGAGGCGGGCGAGATCAACGAGATCCAGCAGGAGTTCCTGTCCATCGTGCAGGAGAACTCCGACCGCCTCGTCGCGCTCATCAACGACATGCTGGACATCTCGCGAATCGAGTCCGGCAGAATCCGCCTGAAGCGCGAACCGCTCCAGCTCGTCGACGTCGCGCTCGGCGCCGTCGAGACGTTCCGCACCCTGGCGGAGGGCGCCGGCATCGAGCTGGTCGTCAAGCTCCCCGAGGACCTGCCCAAGGCCGCGGGGGACCGCGACCGCATCGGGCAGGTCATGATGAACCTCATCAGCAACGCCATCAAGTACTCGCCGGGCGGAGGAACGGTGACCGTGCGGGTGCGCAAGGACCGCGACCGCATCATCACGAGCGTCACGGACACCGGCATCGGCATCTCCAAGAAGGACCAGAAGAAGCTCTTCTCCAAGTTCTACAGGGTGGACTCCAGCCTCACCCGCGAGATCGGCGGTACCGGTCTGGGCCTGTCGATCTGCAAGAGCATCGTGGAGCTGCAGGGCGGGCGGATCTGGGCGCGCAGCGAGGAGGGGGAGGGCTCCACGTTCAGCTTCGCGCTGCCGATCGCGCCCGCCGAGCTCATCCGGACGCCGTACCTGCAAGGCCCGTTGGAGGGGGGCGGCACCGTGCTCGTCGTGGACCGCAGCCCCGAGGTCGCCGACCTGGTCGAGAAGTACCTGCGCAAGCGGGGCTACGAGGTGATCAAGGCGTATTCCGGCGCGGAGGCGATGAGGCAGGCCCGCGAGCACAGACCCGACGTCATCACGCTCGACGTCATCCTGGACGACGTAGACGGCTTCGACCTGCTGGGGCGGCTGAAGGACGACGAGTCCACGGCCGACATCCCGGTGGTCGTGCTCTCGATCGTCTGCGACGAGGGCAAGAGCTGCCGCCTGGGGGCCGCCGAGTACCTCGAGAAGCCGATCCAGTCCGACCGGCTGGTACAGGTCGTCAACTCGCTCGTCGGCAAGGTGAGCTCGCCGCTCGCGCTGATCGTCGACGACGACCGGGCCATCGTGGACGTTCTGGCCAAGACCCTGCGCGGCAAGGGCTTCGCCGTGCAGTGCGCCTACGACGGCGCCGAGGCCATGCAGGCGGTCAAGGCCCAGAAGCCCGACGTGATGCTGCTCGACCTGAAGATGCCCGTCAAGGACGGCTACCAGGTCATCCAGGAGGTCAAGTCCGCCGAGGAGACCCGCGGCATCCCGATCGTCGTCATGACGGCCCACCGCATCGACCGCGAGCGCATCGACATACTCGCCCAAGCCAGCGAGCAGATCCACAAGCCCTTCGACGCGGCGGCCATCGCCGAGCGGGTCGAGGAGGTCCTGACGAAGAGGGCGGAGGGAGCCGCGTGAGCAGGATACTCGTGGTGGACGACGAGCCGCACATCCGGCGCCTCGTGGCCTTCTCGCTCGAGAAGGCCGGCCACGAGGTGTTCGAGGCGGCGGACGGCATCGTCGCGATCGAGGCGGCGGCGACCGAGCAGCCGGACCTAATACTGATGGACGTGATGATGCCCGTGATGACCGGCTACGAGGCGGTCGAGCGGCTGAAGGCGCAGGAAGCCACGCGCGGCATCCCCGTGGTGATGCTGTCGGCCAAGAGCCAGAAGACCGAGGTGGAAGCGGGCATCCAGTGCGGGGCGGAGCGCTACATCTGCAAGCCGTTCACGCCCAAGGAGCTGATCGAGCAGGTGGCGCGGCTCCTGGACCAGGGGTAGGGCCGAGGCAGCCGGGAGAAGCGGGCCGGGGACGGCCCGGGGAACGGGAGGGGTCGGTAATGGCGAAGATACTCGCGGTCGACGACGAGCCGTCCATCGTACGGCTCGTGCAGGCCACCCTGAAGGCCCGCGGACACGAGGTGGTCACTGCGGGCGACGGGCAGGAGGCGCTGCTCAAGGCGCGCATGGAGAAGCCGGACCTCATCGTGCTCGACATCATGATGCCGCTGCTGGACGGCCACGAGACGCGCAAGCGCCTGAAGGCCGATGCCGCGACCAAGGACATCCCCATCATCTTCGCCTCCGCCGTCGGCGAGCTCTCGCAGCAGCTCGACACGATGGAGGAGGGCGACGAGGACTACATCACCAAGCCGTTCAAGCCCTCCGAGCTCGCCGAGCTCGTCGCCGACACGCTCGACCCCGCCAAGCGCGAGGAGCTGCGCAAGAACCGCCGTCAGCGCAAGGCGAAGCTGCGCACGATGGTCGAGATCATGCACCGGGACAGGGGGGCCTAGGGTCCCGGCGCCGCCCGGCCGGCACCGGACTTCGCCCGCGCCGGCGGTGTCCGCCCGGCGGCTCCCCCTTTGACAGCCCCCACCGCCCCCGTAGAATACGCGGCGGAGGCGAATGGGTCCTGGTGGGCCCCGCGGTCTTCAAAACCGTTGTGGGGCGTGAAGAGCGTCCCGGGTGTGTTCGATTCGCACACGCCTCCGCCACACACAAGCGCAAGCGGCCCCGCCTCGACACGGAGGCGGGGCCGCTCGTCGCGTCGGCTCGTCCGGGCGGGGCCTAAGGGAGGATCCCGGTGAGGCGCGCCAGCAGCGTGGGCGTCTGCGCGACCGCGTGCGCGGTCCCGGAGGCCAGCTTGGCGGCCTCGCGCGCGAGGCCGGCGTCGGCCTCCCGGGTGGCGTCCGCCGCGGCCTTCTCCTCGGCCGCTTCCGCGGCGGCCTTCGAGGCGGCGGCCCGGGCGGCCTCCTCGGCGGCCTCGGCCTGGACGGCCGCCTCAGGACCGAGCGGGCCGTCCAGTCGGTACGGCTTGTACTTCTCGCCCTGGAAGCGGTAGGGGTACGGAACGACGCGCTTCACGGCGCGGTCCACGCCGCTCTGACCCGTCTGCTCCAGCGCGACGTAGGTGGTCTTGTCCTGATCGGCCCAACCGCCGAAGATCACGGCGTGCCGCAGCGAGTCGCCCGAGCCGTTGAGCATGATGTCGCCCGGCTTGAGCATGTCCTTGTCGATGCGTCGCGAGACCTCAGGCAGGCTCCGCGTGGTGAGCGACTCGTCGAGTCCCCACGCCATCGACACGAAGCCCGAGCAGTCGGTGCGGTAGCCCTCGTGGTACCGCGCCTGGCTGTAGGGGACACCGTGCTTCGTCCAGCGCTTCGCGCGCTCGAGCACGACCTCGCGCTCGCGGTCGGTCGGGCCGGGCAAGGCCGCCGCCGTCGCGGGGGCGGACGCGCCTCCGGCCAGCGTCAGCGCCAGCGCCGTCACCAAGGCCCGGCGGATCGCATGCTGGGTGAACGTCAGCGTCACGTCGTCTCCTCCTGGTCCTCCGACGTACGGTACGGAGGCTCCCAGGAGCGAGCCGGATGCCAGGCCGGCACCGGCGCAGGTAGGGCCGACGCCGGAGAGGGCGCTGCCGAGAGAGGTCTTCCGCGGAGACGGCCCGCGGCCTCAGCCGCCGTCGAAGACGAACTTCTGCTGGGCGGCCGCGGCCACCGGCGCGCCCGTCCTCCTGACGACCAGCAGCGCCAGGTCGTCGTCCAGGTGCCCGTCCGAGAAGCGCAGGACCTCCTCCAGGACCCCGCGCGCCCGCGCCCACATGTCGTAGGCCTCGGGCATGCGCGCCACCGCCTCGACGAGCCGCTCCTCGCCGAAGAGCGTCTTCCCGCGGCGCGCCTCGGTCAGGCCGTCCGTGTAGAGGTACAGCGTGTCCCCGGTCTCCAGCAAGGTCTCCGACTGCGAGAAGCCCACGGCGTCGAACGCGCCCACCATCGGCGAGTTGGGGCCGAGACTGCACACCGTGCCCTCCCGCCGGCGCAGCAGCGCCGTCGTGTGAGCGGCGTTGCAGTAGACGAAGCGGCCGTCGCGCCTGTCGAGCATCCCGAAGAACAGAGTCACGAACGACTCCGGCGCCGATTCGCGGAAGACGGCGTCGTTGGTGAGCCGGACGGCCTCGGCGGGCGTGCGCCCCGGCTCGCGCGCGTGCGCCCTCACCGTGTTCTTCACGAGCGAGGTGAGCACGGCCGCGTCCACCCCCTTGCCGGACACGTCTCCGATCAGTACGCCCACCAGGCCGTGCGCGAGCTCGAAGACGTCGTAGAAGTCGCCGCCCACGCGGGCGGATTCGGTCGCCGAATGGTAGAGGTGGGCAAGCTCGACGCCTTCCACGTCCTCGGGCAGGGAGAGCAGGCTCTCCTGCAAGGTCTCGGCGATGAAGCGTTCGCCCTCGTAGAGGCGGGCGCTCTCCAGTGCGAGCGACAGCGACGCGGCGAGCTTGCGCGCGAAGTCGACCTCCGCGTCCCCGAACGTGTGCGGCTCCCGATGCCCGAAGAACTGGACGCCGAACGAGCGCGACCGCGCCTTCAGGGGCAACAGGATCAGCGACCGCAGCTCCAGCAGCTCGAGCCGCTCGCCGTCGACCCGGCTCTCGCGGTCCACCCGGTCCATGGGCAGCGGCTCACCCTTCCGCAGCGCCTCCTCGGTCGCGGAGGCGTCGGAGAGCGTGCTCTCGAGCGCCCGTGCCTGGTCGTGCGGCACTCCCTTGGAGACGGCGAGTGAGGCCCGTTCACCGTTGAACAGCAGGGCGCCGCCGACAGGTGCGTGGAGCACGTCGGCGGCGAGCGCGACGGAGTGTTCGAGCAGCTCGTGGGGGTCGAGCGTGGCGTGCAGGATCTGGTTGATGCCGTCCAGCGCCTCCCCGAGCCGGGCCGTCTCGCGCATCTCCTGCACCAGCATCGCGTGACGGACGGCGACGGCCGCCTCCGATGCGATGGCTGAGGCCAGACGAGCCTCGCGCTCGGTGAAGCGCGTCTTGTGACCGGGGTCGAAGACCTTGATGTAGCCGAAGCGATCCCCCTCCATGCCCAGGGGGACGAAGAGCAGGTTCACCACTCCATGCTCCTCGGCGATCCGTCGCGCCTCGGGCGAGGAGTCCTGCTCCACGTAGGAGAGCACCGCCGTCCGGCCCTCTTCGATGGCCCTGCGCATCTCCGGACTGAGCTCCTCGACCGGCCTGCCGCCGCCCGGGCAGGCGACGCCCTCGGCGGCGAGGGTCCGGACGCTGCCGGTACGCGCGTCCAGGACGCTCACCGTCACGCAGCACTGCCGGCAGACCCGCCTCACCACGCGGAGCAGGGTGGCGAGCACCTGCTCGAGGCCGAACGAGGCGTTGAGGGCCTCGGCGGCCTCCAGCAGCGCGTTGACGGTCCTGAGCTCCTCGGCCACCGCGGCGCGGGCGGTCTCCTCGGCGCGCAGCCGAGCGGCGTTGTCGATGGCGAGCGACACGCTGGCGCCGAACTTGACCGCGAACCGGACCTCCGCGTCGGTGAAGCGGTGCCTGTCACCGTGCCAGTTGCAGAAGAGGAGCCCTGTCGGCTCGCCCCGCATCCTGAGAGGTATGACGATCACGGAGGTGATGCCGTGCTCCTCCATGAGACCTCGTTCCGTCCGCGGGTCCGCCGACGCGTCCTCCACCGCTACGACCTCGTCCGCTTCCGCCGCGAGAACGCCGTGCGGCATCCGCTCCTGCGGCAGCCGGTTGCCGCGCGCCTCCGGCGGGAACCCGTGGACGGTGCGCACGAACCAGCCCTCCTCGTCGCGTAGCGCGACCGCGCCCGAGCCGGCGCCGAGCGCCTCGGCCGCCATCCGCACGACGTGGTCGAGGATCTCCTCGATGTCCCGTTCGGATTGGATGACCTCGTTGATGTGGGTGAGGGCGTCCTGGAGCCGCACCGTCTGCCGCAGCGCGTCCTCGGCGCGGGCGCGGCCGGTCACGTCCGAGACGCTCAGGACGGCGTAGGGGACGCCTTCGACCTCGACGCCGCTGCCGTCGAACGTGAGGAGCCGTTCCGTCGGCGTGCCGTTGGGGCCGGGCAGCACGAACGGCTGCTCCTCCGCGCGGAAGGTCCCGCCACGCCGGAGTGTCTCGACGAGCCGGGAGAGGAGGCCGCGCCGGGCGAGGTCCGGCCAGGAGTCGGCGAGAGCGCGCCCGGCCATCCCCTCGGTCCGGGCAAGGCGTTCGCACTCCTCGTTCGCGTACACGCACGTGAGGTCGGGGGCGCGCACCACCGCGACCCCCGAGCCGCTCGTCTCGAGTGCGGCGCGCAACAAGGCCTGCGGCAGGACACCCTCTGCCAAGTCGCCCTCGGGCATCTCCGGCCCTTCGCGTCCGGGGACGGGTGCGGCATCCGTGGGCGGGCGGCGCCGGTCCTCCCGCACCTGTTCCGTTCATACCCGTTCACCAGCGTCGGCGTGGACGGCCGCGCCGCGAGCGGGGGCGTCGGGTATCCTCATGTGAGGTCGCCGAGGGAGGTGCCAGATGGACGCGATGGAGGCTATCGCGACGCGGCGCAGCATCCGCCGCTTCACGGGTGAGCCGGTCACCGAGGAGCACGTCGAGGCGCTGCTGCGCGCGGCGATGGCGGCGCCCTCGGCGGGCGACCAGCAGCCGTGGCGCTTCGTCGTGATGCTCGATGCCGGCACCAGGAGTGCGGCGGCGGAGACCAGCCCCTACGCGCGGATGCTCCCCGACGCGGGGCTGGGCATCCTCGTCGCGGGCGAGCTGGCGGCCGAGAGGCACGAGGGCATGTGGGTCCAGGATTGCGCCGCGGCCGTGCAGAACATCCTGTTGGCGGCGCACGCGCTGGGCCTGGGAGCGGTGTGGCTCGGCTACCACCCGCGCCCGGAGCGCGAGCGCGCGATCGCCGAGGTGCTGGGGCTGCCGGAGAGGGTCGTGCCCTTCGCGGTGGTCGCCGTCGGTCATCCCGCCGAGGAGAAGCCTCCGGCCGAGCGCTACGAGCCCGCCTACGTGCATCGGGAGCGCTGGTAGCCGCCGTGCGGGAGCCCGCGGACGGCTTCGTGCTCGAGGCGGGCGCGCTGCGCGTCGCGCTGCCGCCCGGTGGCGACGAGGTGCTGCGCGGCGCTTCTCTCGCGCTGCGCGCGGGGGAGGTCGTCGACCTGGCCGGGCCTTCGGGCTCGGGCAAGACCACGCTGCTGCGCGCACTCGCGCGGCTGCTGCCCGGCACGCGCGGAGAGCTCGCGCTCGACGGGGTCCCCGCCGCCGAGACGCCCCCGGAGGCGTGGCGCGCCCGCGTGGCCCTCGTGCCGCAGCTGCCCGCGGTATGGCCGGGGACCGTGGAGGAGAACCTGACGATGCCGTGGCGCTTGAAGATCCGCGCCGCCTCGCCGCGGCCGGACCGCGATGCGCTGCGCCGGGCGCTGGCCGAGGTCGGGCTCGCCGACGTGGAGCCCGAGCGCGACGCCGCGCGCCTGTCGGTGGGGCAGAAGGCCCGCGTGACGCTGCTGCGCGCCGCGCTCACGTCGCCTCGCGTGCTGCTGCTCGACGAGCCCGACGCCAACCTGGACGACGACGCCGCCGACGCCGTCGCGGCCTTCGTGGCGCGTTTCGCCGCGCGCGGGGGCGCCGTGTTGCGCGTCCGCCACCTGCGGCGTGGCGCCCCGCCCCACCGCCGGCTCCGCCTCCGGGACGGTCAGGTGAGGGAGGTGCGGGGTGCCTGAGACCGGCGGCGTCATCCCGATAGGGACCTTCGAGCTGGCGCTGGCCACCGGGTTCATCGTGGTGGTCGGCGCGATCTCGCTCGCACTCGGCCTCGGGCTGGTGCGCGACCTCGCGGTCGCCACGGTGCGCACGTACCTGCAGCTCGCGGCGCTCGGCTTCGTGCTGCGCTGGGTGTTCGGCATCGACAGCGCGTGGCTCGTCCTCGGCATCCTGGCGCTGATGGTCCTCGCCGCGGCCTTCACCGTGCTGCAGCGGGCGCCGGACGCCCCGCGTGGCGTGCTGGGCAGCTCCGTGGTCGCGATGGCGATCACGGGCTTCACGGTGACGTTCGCCGTCACGGGGCTCGTCGTCCGCGTCCAGCCCTGGTACCTGCCGCGCTACGTCATCCCCATCGCGGGCATGGTGCTCGGCAACTCGATGACGGGCATCGCTCTGGCCCTCGAGCGGCTCTTCGCCGACCTCGAGGCGCGCGCCGCCGACATGCTGGCCGTGACCGCCCTGGGCGCGACCCCGTGGGAGGCCGCCTCATCTTCGGTGCGCTCGTCGCTTCGCGCCGGCCTGATCCCGACGATCAGCTCCATGGCCGCCGTCGGGATCGTCTTCATCCCAGGTATGATGACCGGGCAGATCCTGGCCGGGGCGGACCCGCTGCAGGCCACGGGCTACCAGATCGTCGTCATGCTCATGGTCGCGGCGGCCACCGCGCTGGGCTCGGTCGTGGCGCTGCTGCTGACGTATCGGCGGCGGTTCAGTGCCGAGGGCGTCTACCTGGAGAGGGGGTTGAGGTCCGATGCCCGATGAGCGAGCGGCACGGCGCCTGCCCGAGGAGCGGGCCCCGGCCCCGCGGGAGCGCGGCGGACCCGCGCGCTACGCGCGCATCACCAACGACTTCGCGCACGACATGGCCACGGGGACCTGGGCCGCCTGCCTGCTCGTGCTCTGGGTGCTGGCGGGCAGGGCCGGGGAGGCGCCCCAATCCGCGGCGGTCGCGATCGCGGACGCGATGAGGGCGGTGTGGCTCTTGCTGTGGGCCGCGCTGGCGGTCCTCGGCGTCACGGGCCTCGCGCGGCTGGCGTACTGGCGGCGGCGCACGCCGGCCGCGGACGTGGCGGCGAAGCGGCGCGCGCTCGCGGTCAAGCACGCCGCCTTCCTGGCGGTCTACGGCGGCGGCACGGCGTGGGGCTGGAGCCTGCTGCCGTGAGGGGCCGCGCGAGCCGCACGGCGGGCATGACGGCCGGGGCCGCCGCGGGCGGGGAGTGCCGCGCGGCCGACGGTCATCGGCAGGTCCGGGCGGGTATGAGCGCGAAAAGAGCGGAGGGACGAAGGAGAGGGATGACCGGCTTCGAGCTATACCTCAAGCGCAACTCAGCCGCGTTCGGCCGGTACCTCGACACCTTCTTCGAGGACGGCCTCCATCCCGACATGGAGCGGTACCTCTACGGCATGATCCGCGAGTTCACCGCCGGCGGGGGCAAACGCCACCGGCCGCTGATCTGTCTGCTCGCGTGCGAGGCCGTCGGCGGGGACCCGGAGCTGGCGCGGGGAGCGGCCGCGGCCATCGAGCACTTCCACACCGCCGCGCTCATCCACGACGACATCGAGGACTGCAGTCTCACCCGGCGCGACCAGCCCTGCGTTCACGTGGTGGAGGGCGTCGGGCTGGCGATCAACGCCGGCGACCTCGCGCTGTCGCTGGTGACCGGGACCGTGGTGCGCGACCAGGGGCTGGACGACGCGACCAAGCTGCGCGTGCTCGGCGAGCTCATCGACATGACCACGCGCACGATCGAGGGCCAGGCGCTGGACATCGGGTGGGCGCGCGACGAGAGGTTCGACCTCACGGTGGGCGACTACCTCGTGATGGCCAACCACAAGACGGCGTACTACTCGGGCGCGGTGCCGCTGGCGGTCGGAGCCATCATCGGCGGGGGCGCCGACGAGCAGATCGCGGCGCTGCGCCGCTTCGGGATGGCAGCGGGGCTCGCGTTCCAGGTGCAGGACGACGTGCTGAACCTGGTGGGGCGCAAGGAGGCCGTCAAGAAGGACTTCCGCAGCGACGTCACCGAGGGGAAGCGCACGCTCGTGGCCATCCACGCGCTGGAGAACTCTCCCGAGCGCGAGCGCCTGCTCGGGATCCTCGCGGCGCATACGGACGACCCGGCGCTGCTGGCCGAAGCCGTGTCGATCATGGAGCGTGGGGGCTCGATCGAGTTCGCGAAGGCGTACGGACGAGACCTCATCCTGGAGGCCAAGGAGGGGCTCGCTTCCTCCCTTCCCGCCACGCGTGCGCGGCGCCTGCTCCTGGAGATGGCCGACTTCTTCGTGCAGCGCAGCTCCTAGCCTGCCGGCCTGGCCGAACGGCAGGAAGAGCAATCCGGCCCTCCTTCCCGCGGACGATCGGCAGGGAGGGGCGCCGGCATGAAGGCGGGCAGGACTCGCCGCAGCGTTCGGGTATCCATCCATCGACACGCCCCCCACCGATCGGAGGCCCCCCGATGAGAGCCGTCCCCGTGTCCGAAGGCATCACATGGGTCGGAGCCGTGGACTGGAGCCTGCGCGACTTCCACGGCTACGAGACCCCGCGCGGGACCACGTACAACGCCTACGTCGTGCGGGGGTCGGACAAGACCGCTCTCGTCGACACGGTGAAGCTCGCGTTCGTGCCCGAACTGCTCTCGCGGCTGGCCGAGGTCGTGCCGCCGGCGGCGGTCGACCTGATCGTGGTCAACCACGTGGAGCCCGACCACAACTCCGGCTTGCGCGAGGTCATGGATGCCTGTCCGAACGCCCGGGTGGTCGCGAGCAGGGCCGGGGTCACAGGCGTGGCGGAGCACCATGACGGCCTCGGGGTCGAGGCTGTGGGCCCCGGCGAGGTCGTCGACCTCGGCGGCAGGACGCTGCGCTTCATGCCCGTGCCGATGGTGCACTGGCCCGACTCGATGTTCACCTACTGCCCCGAGGTCCGCACGCTCATGCCCAACGACGCGTTCGGGCAGCACGTGGCGTCGGCGGAGCGCTTCGCGGACGAGGTGGGGCTCGACCTCGCGCTGGCCGAGCTCGGCGTCTACTACGCGAACATCCTCATGCCGCTGGGCAAGCAGGTCGCCTCGGCCGTGGAGAAGGTGGGGGAGGCCGGCTGGGAGCTCGACGTGGTCGCGCCGTCGCACGGCGTGATCTGGCGCGGCGAGGCCGTCGGGCGCGCAGCCGAGGCCTACGGGCGCTGGACGGCCGGCACGCTGAGAGGCAAGGTCGTGGTCGCGTTCTCCACCATGTGGGGCTCCACGGACGTGATGGCCCGCGCCGTCGCCGACGGCGCAGCCGAGGCCGGTGCCGAGGTCACGCTCCACGACCTCGCGGCGAGCAGGATCGCCGACGTGACCTACGAGCTGCTCGAGGCACCCGTGCTGGCCTTGGGCAGTCCCACGCTGCATCACGGCATGCTCTACCGCGTGGCGGGCTACCTCCGCTACCTCGCCGGCCTCGAGCCGCCCGGCCGCGCCGCAGGCGTGTTCGGCTCCTACGGCTGGGGCGGCGGCGCCTGCAAGGAGATGAAGGGGCGGCTGGAGGAGATCGGCTTCGACATGCCCTTCGAGGCGCTCACGCTCAAGTACCGCCCCACCGCCGAGGACGTCCGGCGTTGCCGCGAGTGGGGGCGGGAGCTGGGCCGGGAGGCGAAGGCAAGGGCGGGGGCGTAGGGAGCGGGTCCGAAGGCCATCGGGGAGAAGGCCTACCGGCTCCCCCCGCGGCGCCACTCCGCCAGCGCCTTCGCGGCCTCGTCCACCGACAGCGCGGCGGGGGGCGCGTCGGCCTCCGCGGCGCGCAGCGCGGCGAAGAGCTCCGCCAGCACGGGTGGGCGGATGTTCGAGCGGCGCATGAGCCCCGCCTGCTCGAAGAGCTCCGCCGGCGTGCCGCGCATCGCGATCGTGCCTCCGGGCGCGAGCACGTAGGCGTAGTCCGCCAGCTCGGGGACGGTGTCGATGTCGTGCGTCGAGATGATCACCGTCACGGCGCGCTCGCGCGCGAGCCGCGTGAGCAGCCGCACGAGGTGCGCGCGCGACTCCGGGTCGAGTCCCTCCAGCGGCTCGTCCAGCACGAGCAGCTCGGGCTCCATCACGAGAGCGCCGGCCAGCGCGACCTTGCGCTTCTCTCCGCCCGAGAGGTTGTGCGGCACGCGGCCCGCGAGATCCTCGATCCCCAGCAGCCCCAGCACCGCCCCCACCCGCGACCGCACCTCGTCCTCGGGCAGCCCGTACTGGCGCGGAGAGAACGCCACGTCGTCGGCGACCGTCGGTGCCAGGAGCTGCTCGTCGACGTTCTGCAGCACCACGCCCACGCGGCGCCGGATCGAGGGCCACTCCCGCGACGGGTCCACGCCGAACACGCGCACCGTCCCCTCGGTGGCGCTCAGGAGGCCGAGGATGTGGTAGAGCAGCGTCGTCTTGCCGGAGCCGTTCGGGCCGAGGACGGCGACGCGCTTGCCGCGGTCGGCGATGAAGTCGATGCCGCACAGGTGCACGGTGGCGCCGTCGCCGTACGTGTGGCGCACGCACGAGACCAGCACCACGTCGTCGGCGGTGGTCGGGGTCGGCCCGGAGCCGACGAACGGACGGGTCTCCTCGCTCACGCGCGCCTGCCTCTCGCGACCAGGCCGGCCAGCAGCGCGAGCGCTCCCGCGGCCGCCGGCATCCAGCTGTACGGGTTGAGCTCGGCGAACCAGAACCGCCAGGCGACGCCCGCCGCCAGCAGCGCCGTCGCCGCGCCGATCATCGCCGCGTCCCGCGCGGGCGAGTCGGTCCTCGGCAGGGTGACGCGCAGACGGCCCTCGTAGCCGCGCAGACGCATGACGTCCCATTGGCGCTCGGAGAGGTCGAAAGAGTACAGCAGCAGGCCGCTGAGAGCGGTGGCCGTCGCGCGGACGGCGCGCAGCGGCTGTCCGCGCGACAGGCCGGCGCGGAGCCGCACCGCGCGAAGCAGGTCGCCGGACTCGTCGATCAGCAGGAACAGCGAGCGGTACGTGACGAGCAGCGCGTCGCCGACCAGCGTCGGCGTCACGCGCTGGATGGGTGCGAAGACCTGCGGGTACGGGGTGGTGAAGACCACGATCACCGCCGAGAGCGCGGCCGTGACCGCTTTCAGCACGATGACCGCGCCGGTGAGCGCGTCGGGTGCCGCGGCGAAGGCGAAGATCAACGCGAACACGGCGGGGTACGCGGCGAGCCCGAGGACCGGACGCACCGGGAGCCGCGCGGCCGCGACCACGCCGAGCAGCGTCAGCGACATACCGAGCACCACCAGCGCGTTCCAAGTGAGCACCACGCCGAGGAGCACGCACGCGAACGCGGCGAGCTTGGCCAGCGGCGAGGCGCGGTGCAGGAAGGAGCGGCCCGAGGTGGCCGAGGCGTCGATGACGGCGACGGAGATCATCGCTTGACCTGCTCGTCGCCCAGCGGCCCGCGGCGCCCGCCTCCGCCCTCGAGCAGCGCGGGCCTGACGCGCGCCACGAAACCGAGCACGCCCGCGGTGATGGCCGCCTCGATCACCCACCCGATGGGGCCGAGCGTGTAGACGACCGTGGCGAAGCGCCGCACCGACAGCGCTCCTCGCTCCTCCTCGGCATCCTCCTCCTCGGGCGCGAGGAGGCCGACCGACAGCACGCCCTCGGCGAAGGGAGCCTCGAACGTGAGCGAGCGGGGATCCAGCGCGCCGGTCTCGCGGGCGGTGGCCTCGCCGCCTCCGGCGAGGGCGACCAGCCCCACGAGCAGCGTGGTCGTCACCGCCAGCGTCCCCACGGTGGCCGACCCGGCCGCGGGCGCGACCCGGCCGCGCAGCAGGCGGCGCAGCGAGGTGAAGAGCGCCCAGCCCAGCACCATCTCCCCGGAGATCATCAGCGTGTTGAGCCCGAGGACCGTCACGCCGCCGTGCCCGAGCATGGCGAGCACGACCTCGATGATGAACGCCGCGACGACGGCCAGCCGAGGCCCCAGCAGCGCTCCGCCCACGACGGTGAGGTTGATGTGGTAGGCGATCGGCACTATCTCGCTCGACATCGAGACGAGCATCAGCGCGGAGACCACGCCGAGGAGCGGGACCTTGCGGCGTTGTTCCTCGGTCGCTCTCCCGCGACCCGCGAGCGCCACGACGCCCAGCGCGAGCAGCCAGCCGGCGATCCACAGCCAGGGCGGCAGGACGCCGTCGGGGATGTGGATGTGGGACACTAGGCCACCTCCGAGCCTCGCGGCGCGCATGCCGGGCAGAGGCCGTAGATGGTGACCTCGTGGCTCGTGACGACGTAGCCTGCCTGCTCCGCTCCGCCCAGCGCGCCGGCGGCCAGCGGGCAGGCCGCCTCCGCGACCGCCCCGCACGAGGTGCACACGAGGTGGTGGTGGTGGCTGTCGTATGCGCAGCGGATGTAGAGCGTGCTGCCCGCACGGGATCCCACGGCCTCGAGGAAGCCCGTGGCGGCGAGCGCGGCGACCGCGCGGTAGACGGTCGCGACGCCGATCCCCGGGCGCGTGCGCGCGGCCGCGCGGGCGAGCTCGTCGATCGTGAACGCGCTGGACATCCCGCAGGCGCACTCGGCGATCGCGCGGCGCTGCGCGCTCACGCGCCCGCCCCCGAACGCCGCGGTCAGCTCCTCCTCGCGCACCTCGCCTCTCCTCGCGTGCCGGTGCTTCCTGAGAACCGTTCTCATTCCCGCGCAAGAAGATACCACCGGGAGGGGAGGCTCAAACGTAGGCGGAGGTGCGGGGGCCGCGCCGCTTGCCTGACGGGCCGTCTCGTATCAGCATGGAGCCATGAACGTCCAGCAGCTCAGAGCATTCGTCATGGTCGTCGAGCACGGCTCGTTCTCCGAGGCCGCACGGGTGCTCCGTCTCTCGCAGCCCGCGGTGACCATGCAGCTGCAGAGCCTGGAGTCCGAGGCGGGGGCCACGCTGCTGGACAGGCGGTACCGCGGTGTCGAGCCGACCGAGGCCGGACGGCTGCTCCTGCCCTACGCGCGCCGCGTGCTCGCCGAGCTCGAGGAGGCGCGCGACCGGCTCGAGGAGTTCTCCGGCCGGGTCACCGGCCGCCTCACGATCGCCGCCAGCACCACTCCGGGGCAGTACGTCCTGCCGAGACTGCTCGGCGGATTCCTAGCCGAGTTCCCCGAGGTCGGCGCCACGCTGCTCGTACACGACACCGCCGAGGTGGTCGAGTCCGTCGAGGGCGGCGAGGCCAACATCGGCATGACCGGAGCCCGCATCCCCGGGACCCGCGTGCACTTCGAGGAGGCCGGCGACGACGACCTCGTGCTCATCTGCCCGCCGGGCAGCCCGCTGGCGGCGGAGGGTGTCACCCTGGCCGAGGTGGTCGAGCAGCCCTTCATCCTGCGCGAGCGGGGCTCAGGGACGCGGCTCGTGATGGAGGAGGTCCTGCGCGAGGCGGGCGTCGACCCCGGCGACCTGGACGTGGCGCTCGAGCTCGGCACGAACGAGGCGATCGTGAGCGCGGTGGAGGGCGGGATGGGCGTCGGCGTGGTCAGCCGATGGGTGGCCGACAAGGCGCTGCGCCTCTCGACCGTGGCCGAGGTGCCCGAAGCGCGCTTCCCGGTGCGCCGCCCGCTCTTCGTGGTGATGCCCCGCTCGGGGGCCACGCGCGCCGCCGAGGTCCTCCAGGGGTACCTTCGCGAGCGGCTCGGGGGAGGCACCGAGCGCGTCGCCGAGGCCGAGGGCGGAGCCGCGGACTCCTCCACGGGCGGCTGAGGGGCGTCCGCCTCGGCGTCCCGACTTGACGCCGACCCCCTTCCTGGTCCTAGATACCAGTCAGGCGCGATAGCGCCTCTCCGAGTCCGGCACTCCTGCCGCGCGAATGGTCCCGCGCAACGGAGGCCGGACCGACAGGGTCGCGGGGGAAACCCCTCGGCCTCCCGTACTCGGAAAGGAGAGCACATGAAGGACCGCTGGGAGAGGCACGCCCGTATCACCTCCGCGCTCGTCGTGTCGCTGTCGCTCGCGCTCGCGCTGGCCGGCTGCGGCCGGGGCGCCGAGGGGGGCGGCGACGGCGGGACAGGCGCGCAGGCGAGGACGCCGGTGGTCCTCGCATCCACGACTTCCACTGAGGACTCGGGTCTGTTCGACGTGCTCGAGCCCGCCTTCGAGGAAGCGTACCCGGCTTACGACCTCCAGATCACCGCGGTCGGCACGGGGCAGGCGCTCGAGATCGGCAAGAACAAGGACGCCGACGTGCTGCTCGTGCACGCCAAGGCCGACGAGGAGGCGTTCGTGGCCGAAGGCTTCGGCACGCGGCGCACGGACGTCATGTACAACGACTTCGTGATCGTCGGTCCGGCGGCCGACCCGGCCGGCATCGGCGGCACGGGTGACGCGCCGGGGGCGATGAAGCGCATCGCCGACTCGGCTGCCGTGTTCGCGTCGCGCGGCGACGACTCCGGCACCCACAAGAAGGAGCTCAAGCTGTGGGAGGCGGCCGGCGTGGAGCCCGAGGGCAAGGCATACCTCTCGGCCGGCCAGGGCATGGGCGAGACGCTCAAGATCGCCGCGGAGAAGCAGGCCTACACGCTGGCCGACCGCGCGACGTGGCTGTCGATGCGCGGCGCGCTCGATCTCGAGCTGCTCCTGGAGGGCGATGACGACCTGTTCAACCAGTACGGCGTCATCCCGGTGACGGACGCGAGCAATGCCGCCGGGGCACGGGCCTTCGCCGACTGGCTCGTCGGCGAGGACGGTCAGCGCGTGATCCGCGAGTTCGGCGTCGAGACCTACGGCGAGCCGCTCTTCGTCCCGAACGCTCCCTAGGAGGTCGGCGCGCACGTGCTCGATTTCAGCATCTTCGGTATCGCGTTCCGCCAGGCGGTCGAGCTGCTCGCCGCCGGCGCGGTGGATCTGTGGACCATCATCATCACGTCGCTGCGCGTCTCGGCGACCGCTACGCTGATCGGCATGGTAGTGGGCGTGCCGATCGGCTTCCTCCTCGGGGGGACGCGGTTCGTGGGACGGCGGCTGCTGATGGTGCTCACCAACACCGGCATGGGGCTGCCTCCCGTGGTGGTCGGCCTGTTCGTGCTGATGATGCTGTCGCGCAGCGGCCCTTTCGGCTTCCTGCAGATGCTGTACTCGCAGGAGGCGATGGTGATCGCTCAGGTGGTCATCGCGACCCCGCTCATCGTCGGGGTCACCGCCGCCGCCGTCGCCGCGGTGCCCAGGGAGCTGCGCCTGCAGGCCCGCTCCCTGGGCGCCGGGCGCGTCGCCGAGGCGCTGTTGACGATCCGCGAGGCGCGCCTCGGCGTGATCGCGGCGATCGCGGCCGGCTTCGGCGGCATCATCTCCGAGGTTGGGGCGGTGCAGATCGTCGGGGGGAACATCGAGGGGCAGACGCGCGTGATGACCACCGCGATCGTGCTCGAGGCCCGGCGCGGCAACTTCGGCCTCGCGCTCGCTCTGGGGCTGATGCTCATCGGCCTCGCGCTGCTGGTGAACGTCGTGCTGACGTCCTACCAGCACTCCCACGAGCGCTACGAGCGGGGCTGAGGCCGATGAACGGCGATGCGATGAGGGCGAGTGACGCGATGAGCTCCGCGGCCGGCGCTGCGGCTCCTGCCACGGGCGACGCCGTCCTCGTGGGCGAGGGCCTGCGCAAGGCCTACGCCCGCACGGTCGTGCTCGACGCCGAGCGCGTGGAGGTGCCGCGCGGCGGCACGCTCGCGGTGCTGGGGCCCTCGGGCTCGGGCAAGTCCACGCTGCTGGCGATCCTCGGCCTGCTGCTCGAGCCGGACGGAGGGCGCGTGCTGCTCGACGGGCGCGAGGTCGCCGCGCGGGACCGCGCGGCGCGCGGGGAGATGGCGGCGGTGTTCCAGCGTCCGTACCTGTTCAAGGACACCGTCGCACGCAACGTGGGTTACGGCCTGCGGCTGCGGCGGGTGCCGGCCGAGGAGCGGTCGCGCCTCGTGACGGAGGTGCTGGCTTCCGTCGGCCTGGCCGGTTGGGAGGACCGCTCGGCGCTGCGGCTCTCCGGCGGCGAAGCGCAGCGCGTGGCGCTCGCTCGCGCGCTCGTCCTGCGTCCTCGTGTGCTGCTGCTCGACGAGCCGCTGGCCTCGCTCGACCCGGTGCTCAAGGCACGGCTCACCCACGAGTTCTCCGACATCCTCCGCGCCTCCGGCGCCAGCGTGGTGTGGGTCACGCACGACCAGGGCGAAGCCATGACCGTGGCCGACCGGGTGGCGATCATGCGCGAGGGGCGCGTCGTCGCGCACGCGGCCACCGACGAGGTCATGGGGCTTCCCTCCGACGAGTGGACGGCCGCCTTCCTCGGCCTGGAGCCCGCCGTGGCCGGTGAGGTGCGGGAGAACGCCGAGGGGTTGCTGGCGGTCGAGGCGGGGGGCGTCACGCTGTACGCCGTCGGCGACCTCCGGCCCGGCGAGCGCGTCGAGTTGGGCGTGCGCCCCGAGGACGTGCTGCTCTTCGAGGCCGGCGAGACCCTGCCGGTCTCCTCGGCGCGCAACCGGCTCGACGCTGTGGTGGAGGACGTCACGCCGCGTGGCACGACCTTCCGCGTGGGCGTGCGCTTCGGGGGGGTCCGCCTGGCGGCGTCGGTCTCGCGCGCGTCCGCGCGCGATCTGTCGCTCGCACCCGGGACGCCGGTGCTCGCGGTCTTCAAGGCCACGGCGGTACGGGTCCGTCCGGCGCGGTCCTTGCTGTGAACGCCGACGTTCGTAACGTTTGTTACGATGTGGTCCGCCTCGGTGCGCTCCCCCAGCGTACGGGCGCCACAAGGGAAAGGGACCGATGAGCGAGAGCACCGGTGACAGGCTCCCGCTGACCGCCGCCGTGCTGGCCGGCGGCCGCTCGATGCGCATGGGTGTCGACAAGACGCTCCTGCCGCTGGACGGCGTGCCGCTGCTACGCCGAGTCGTCGACGCCGTGGGCGAGGCGTGCGAGCGCGTGGTCGTCGTGACGAACCGTCCCGAGGCCGTGGAGGGCGTGGAGCTGCCCGCGGGGATCGAGGTCCTCGCCGACGACATCCCGTTCCAGGGTCCGCTCGGCGGTCTGGCCACCGCGCTGGCGCACGCCGGCGACGGCGGGTGGGTGCTCGCGGTCGCCGCCGACATGCCTTGGGTGGCTCCGGGCATCGTGCGCGCGCTGTGGGAGGCGCGAGAGGGCGTGCAGGTCGTCGTACCCGTCACCGACAAGGGCCCCGAACCCCTGCTCGCGCTCTACCACGCGAGCGTGCTCCCCGCCGCCGAGCGCGCGCTGGCGACCGGAAGGCGCCGGCTCGTGTCGGTCTTCTCCGAGGTCGCGGTCGCCGAGGTGCCCGCCGAGGCCCTGCGCGGCGCCGACCCGGCGCTTCGCAGCCTCGTCAACGTCAACACGCCCTCGGACCTCGCCGACGTGCGCGAGGCCGAGGAGGCCGTCGCCGCGCAGGCCGTCCACGCCGTCGTCGAGGTCGGCACCCGCCGGCCGCGCGGCCTGCCGGCCGAGCGTCCGGTGACGATCCACCTCAACGACGCCGAGATCGCGACCGTCCAGGCCTCTCCCGACGACCTCGAGGAGCTCGCCGTGGGCTTCCTGGTCGCGGAGGGCATCCTCGCGGACCGGGCGGCGTTCCGCTCCGTGGACGTCGACCACAAGCGCGGCATGGTGTACGTCGTCTCCGACGAGCAGGTCCCCGAGGACCTGGCCCGCAGGACGCGGTACGTGACCTCAGGGTGCGGCGGCGGTCTGACGTTCGCCTCCATCGGGCACGCACGCGGGCTGGAGCGCGTCTCCTCGGGCACCACCGTGGACGCCTCGGAGCTGTACGGGATGATGGGGGAGATGGCGCGCGCCGCGACCTCGTACCGCGACACCGGCGGCATGCACGCGTGCGGGCTGGGGCGCGACGGCTCGCTGGCGATCGTGCGCGAGGACGTCGGGCGGCACAACGCGCTGGACAAGCTGCTCGGCCGCGCGTGGATGGACGGCGTGCCCACGGCCGACGCGGTGCTGCTCACCACGGGCCGTGTCTCCTACGAGATGGCGGTGAAGGCCGCCAAGGCCCGCGTGCCCGTCGTGGTCTCGCGCAGCGCGGTGACAGACCTGGCCGCCGAGCTGGCCGAGGAGCTCGGCATCACGCTCGTGGGCTACGCGCGCGGCGGCAAGATGAACGTGTACACCCACGCCGAGCGCGTGCGCGCCGGGTCGGAGGAGGGCACGTGAGGCCGATGACGGTCGAGGAGGCCCGGGAGCTGCTGCTCGCGCGGGTGAGCGTGCTCGAGCCGGAGCGGGTGGGGCTCCTGGACGCGCTCGGGCGCGTGCTCGCCGAGCCCGCCGTCTCCGACATCGACGTCGCGCCCTTCGACAACTCGGCCATGGACGGTTACGCGCTGCGTTCCGAGGACTGTCGTGGCGCGACCCCGGATACGCCGTGCGAGCTCGAGGTCGTCGCGCACATCGCGGCGGGCGAGGAGTGGGCCGGGCGGCTGGCGGCCCGCCAGGCCGCGCGGATCATGACCGGCGCACCCCTGCCCGCGGGCGCCGACGCGGTCGTCATGGTCGAGTTCACCCGCGCGCTCGCCGACGGTGGCGGCGCCGGCGGCCGTGTGGCGATCGAGCGCGAGCCGGCGGCCGGCGAGCACGTCCGGCGCCGCGGCGAGGAGGTCCGCGCCGGCGAGGTCGTCGTCGCGCCGGGCGACGTCCTCGGACCGGCCGCCGTCGGGCTGCTCGCCGCGACGGGCCACGCCGAGGTCGCGGTCCGCCGCCGCCCGCGCGTGGCGGTGCTGTCCACGGGCAGCGAGCTCGTCGAGGTCGCCGAGAGCCCCGGGCCGGGCAAGATCCGCAACTCGAACAGCTACTCGATCGCCGCGCAGGTGCTCGCCGCCGGCGGCGTGCCGCTGCGCTACCCCATCGTGCCCGACGAGCCCGAGGCGACCCGCGCCGCGTTCCTGCTCGCCGCCGAGGAGGCCGACTTCATCGCCACCTCCGGCGGCGTGAGCGTGGGCGACTTCGACTACGTGAGGCCCGTGCTCGAGGAGATCGGCGAGCTCACCTTCTGCAAGGTCGCCATGCGGCCGGGCAACCCGCAGACGATGGGAGCCGTCGCCGGCGTGCCCTTCTTCGGCCTGCCGGGCAACCCGACGAGCACGTACGTCGGCTTCGAGGTCTTCGTGCGGCCCGCGCTGCTGAAGATGGCGGGGCGCGGGGCGCTCGACCGGCCCGCCGTGACCGCGCGCCTGGCCCACGACGTGAAGAAGAAGCAGGACCGCCGGTACTACCTTCGCGCACGCCTCGCGCGGGCCGAGGACGGCGCCTATGAGGTCGCGCTGTCGGGCAGCCAGTCCTCGGCGCTGCTGACCGCGGCGCACCTCGGCAACTGCTTCATGGTGCTGCCCGAGGGCGCCGGCGCGTTCGCCGCGGGCAGCGAGGTGACGTGCATGCGACTGGACATCGAGGAAGGGACCCCATGAGCGGCGGAGCACCCAAGGAGAGGCCGGCGGGCATCGTGGCGCAGGTCAGCCCGGGACTGGTCGAGGCGGTTCGCGAGCGCGCGACCGACGGGCGGATCACCTGCCCCGTCCTTCGCAGGCTGGCCGAGGAGCGATCGGTGCCCTACGCGGTGGCCGGCGCGGCGGCCGACGAGGCCGGCGTGCGCGTGAAGAACTGCGAGCTGGGCTGCTTCTAGCGGCCGCGGAAGGAAGCGCGTGAGCGAGCGGACGGGCATGCGGGGCGAGCGGGCGGGTGGAGAGCGCGACGAGGCCTGCGCCGTCGCGCTGCCCGTCGTCTCGGTCGTGGGCAAGAGCGACTCGGGCAAGACGACGGTGATGGAGCGCCTCATCGGCGCGCTCTCGCGGCGCGGCTGGCGCGTCGCGGCGGTCAAGCACCACGTGCACGACTTCGACATCGACGTCCCCGGCAAGGACTCCTGGCGCCATGCGCGGGCGGGCGCTCACGTCACCATGATCAGCGCGCCGGACAAGTTCGGTTTGATCAGGCGCGTGGAGCGGGAGCGCACGCTGGACGAGCTCGCTGAGGCCGCCGGGGACGTCGACCTGCTCGTCACCGAAGGTTTCCGCCGCGCCGGCCACACGCGCATCGAGGTCTCGCGGCACGGGCGCTCCGACGAGCTGATCTGCGCGCCCGAGGAGCTCTTCGCGCTGGTGACCGACAACCCCGGACTGCGCCCGGCGGGCGTGCCCGTCTTCGGGTTCGGGGAGGCCGAGGCGCTCGCGGACCTGATCGAGGAGCGCTTCCTGCCCGCCGGCGGCCCCGGCAGGGAAGGGCGCTGATGGCGACCGACGCGTTCGGACGGCGTATCGACTACCTGCGGGTCTCGCTCACCGACCGCTGCAACCTGCGCTGCCTGTACTGCATGCCCGACGAGGGCGTCCCCTGGAAGCCGCACGAGGAGATCCTCACGCTGGAGGAGGTCGAGCGGTTCGCGCGTGTGGCGGTCGAGGAGGGGATCTCCAAGATCCGCCTCACCGGCGGCGAGCCGCTCGTGCGCCACGGCGTGGTCGGTCACGTCCGCCGCCTCCTCGCCACGACCGGCATCGAGTCGATCGCGCTGACCACCAACGGGATCCTGCTACCCCGCTACGCGGCCGGGCTCGCCGAGGCCGGCCTCAGGCGCGTGAACGTCTCGCTGGACTCGCTGGACGCCGAGGTCTACGAGCGCGTGACGCGCGGCGGCAGGCTCGCCGACGCGCTCGCGGGCATCGACGCGGCCTTCGACGTCGGCTTCGACCCCGTCAAGGTGAACGTGGTGGTCGCCCGCTCGCTGGAGCAGGACCTCCTCGCCTTCGCGCGGCTCACGCTGGATCGCCCCGTGCACGTGCGCTTCATCGAGTACATGCCGATCGGCGCCGCCGAGACGAGCGGCTGCGGCGGCTCGGCGACCTCGGCGTCGGAGGCAGGCGCCGCGCACGGCATCGCCGCCGGCGCCGGCGCCTGGAGCGAGGCGGACCACGTGCCCTCGGCCGAGATCCTCGCCTCGCTCGCCGCGCAGGGCGCCGCGGCCGGCCTCGGGGAGCTTCGCGCGCTCGGGCGCTCCTCGGCGCCCGGCGGCTGGGGACCTGCGCGCTACTACCGCTTCGACGGCGCGGTGGGCACCCTCGGCGTGATCTCGCCGCTGTCGCACCACTTCTGCGGCGAGTGCAACCGCCTGCGGCTGACCGCCGACGGCCGGCTGCGCCCCTGTCTGTTCTCCGACGACGAGCTCGACGTGCGCGTCCTGATGCGCTCCGGCGCCTCGGACGAGGACGTCCGGGCGCTCATCCGCGCCGCGCTGGCCGCCAAGCCCGCCACCCACGGCATGCGGGTGGGCACCGCCCGCCGCATGTACCAGATAGGAGGCTGAGATGCCCGAGGAGGACGCCGCCCTTACGCACGTGGACGCGCGCGGAGCCGCGCGCATGGTCGACGTGGGCGCCAAGGCCGTCAGCCGGCGCCGCGCGGTGGCGCGATCGCGCCTGCGGTGCCGACCCGAGACCGTCGAGATGGTGGCCGAGGGCCGCGCGCCCAAGGGAGACGTGATCGCGGTGGCGCGCGTGGCGGGCATCATGGCCGCGAAGCGCACGAGCGAGCTCATCCCGCTGTGCCACCCGCTCCCCCTCACGCACGCGAGCGTGGCGATCGAGCCGCTGCCCGCCGGCTTCGAGGTCACCGCCACGGTGGAGACCGACGGCAGGACCGGCGTGGAGATGGAGGCGCTCACGGGCGCTTCGGTCGCGGCGCTCACCCTGTACGACATGTGCAAGGCCGTGGATCGCGGCATGACGATCGAGGAGACCGCCCTCTTGCTGAAAGAGGGCGGCAAGACGGGCCGCTGGGCCCGGGAGGAGTGAGGTGTCGCGATGACCGCCCAGAACGGGGCCGCCGAGGTCGTCTCGGTCAACGTGTCCGAGCGCAAGACGGTGCGCAAGACGCCCGGCAAGGCGGGCGAGCTGGAGCTCGATCGCGGATTCGTCGGCGACGCGCACGCCGGTGACTGGCACCGGCAGGTGAGCCTGCTCGCGCTCGAGTCCATCGACAAGATGCGCGCCGCCGGGCTCGACGTGGGGCCCGGGGACTTCGCCGAGAACATCACCACGCGCGGGATCGACCTGCTGTCACTGCCGGTCGGGACGCGCGTGAAGATAGGACCTGAAGTAGAGCTGGAGGTCTCTCAGATCGGCAAGGTCTGCCACACCAAGTGCGCGATCTTCTACCAGGCCGGGGACTGCGTGATGCCCAAGGAGGGCATCTTCGCGGTCGTCCGCGTGGCCGGACCGGTCAGCGTCGGGGACGAGGTCCGCGTGCTGTCGCTGGGCGACGGCGCGTGCGACCGCGTGCCGGCCGACGCGCGGGCGGAGCCGCTCTGATGATGCAGGGGGAGAGGAGGGGCCGGTGACGGAGCTCAAGGTGGCCGTGCTCACCAGCTCGGACAGCCGGGCGGCGGGCGAGGCCGAGGACACCTCCGGCAAGGCGCTCGTGGCGCTGTGCGAGGAGCGCGGGTGGACGGTGGTGGACTACCACGTGTGCCCCGACGACGAGGAGTGCCTGTCCGCCTCGCTCATCGAGATGTGCGATGCGGACGGCGCCGACGTCGTGCTGACCACGGGCGGCACGGGGCTCGGTCCTCGGGACGTGACGCCCGAAGCCACCGTCTCCGTGGCCGACCGGATCGTCCCCGGCGTCGCCGAGGCGATCCGCGCCGAGTCGATGAAGGTCACCGCCCGCGCGATGCTCTCCCGCGGCGTCGCCGCGATGAGGGGGGACGCGCTCATCGTCAACCTGCCGGGCAGCGAGAAGGCCGCCCGCGAGACGTTCGCGGTGGTGGCGGACCAGCTGGAGCACGCGGTCGAGATGATGCGCGGAGGGGGGCACGCGTAGCGGTGCCGCACCCCTCCTCCGATGATGTTCGCGACGTGGCGGCGACCACCGTCTACCTCGACCACGCCGCGTCGTCCTGGCCCAAGCCGCCCGAGGTCGTCGAGGCCGTCGTCTCAGCGCTCACCCGTTATGGCGGCAACCCGGGGCGCGGCGCCTACCGCCTGGCGATGGCGTCGTCGCGCCTGATCTTCGAGGCGCGTCGCGACCTCGCCGCCCTCCTGCACGTGCCGGACCCGCGCGACCTGCTGTTCACCTCCGGCGCCACGGAGGCGGCGAACCTGATGCTCAAGGGCGTCCTGCACCGCGGTGACCGGGTCGTGACGACCTCCATGGAGCACAACGCCGTCTCCCGGCCGCTGAACCGCCTGACCTCCGCCGGCGTCGAGGTGGTGGTGGTCACCGCCGAGACCGACGGGACCGTGGATGCCGACGCCGTCGAGGCCGCCGTGCGCGCCGCGCCCACGCGAGCGGTCGCGTGCACGCACGCGTCCAACCTCACCGGGAGCATCCAGCCGGTCGGCGATCTCGCCGACGTGGCGCACGCCGCCGGCGCGCTCATGTTCGTCGACGGCGCGCAGGCCGCCGGTCACCTGCCCGTCGACGTGGCCGCTCTGGGAGCGGACGCCTACGCGGTCTCGGGTCACAAGGGCCTGCTCGGCCCGCAGGGCATCGGCGCGCTCTACCTCGCGCCGCACGTGGACGCCGAGGAGCTGCTGCAGGGCGGCACCGGCGCCGGCCGCTCCGAGGAGCCGGTCCAGCCGCTGGTGCGCCCCGAGCGCTACGAGGCCGGCACGCCCAACACGCCCGGCATCGCGGGCCTCGGCGCGGCGGCGCGGCTGCTCGCGGAGCGCGGCGAGGCCCAGCGCGCCGAGGAGCGCCGCCTGCTGCGCCGCCTGCACGAGGGGCTGCTGGGCATCGGCGGCTTCCGCGTGCTCGGTCCCGGCCCCGACGAGCCTCGCGTCCCGGTGCTCGCGGTGACGCACGAGCGCGTAGACGCCGACCAGCTCGCCTTCGCGCTCGACAGGCGGTACGGGATAGCCACGCGCGCGGGCCTGCACTGCTCGCCGTGGGCCCACGAGACCCTCGGCACGCTCGCGACCGGCGCGCTGCGGTTCGGACTGGGCTGGGGCAACACGGAGGCGCACGTCGACCTCGCCCTGGAGGCCCTCTCGGAGCTCACCCGATGAGCGAGCGGAGCGAGTTCGCGGCGTTCGGCTTCGAGAGCACGCACGACGCCATAGCGGCCGAGGAGCGTCTGAAGGCCGCCGGCATCCCGGTCGTGCCCATCCCCACGCCCGCCTCGCTCGGCGCGCTGTGCGGCATCGCCCTGCGGGTGGCGCCCGGGGACGCTCCTGCAGCGGAGCGCGTCATGAAGTCCGGCGGGATACGCCCGTCGGCAAGCGTCAGTTTCGAGGATTGGGCCTGATGAGAGGCCTGTCGGGCACACCGCTCCAGGCCGACGCGAGGGGTACCCGTCCGAGCGTGGCGAGGAGCTGGTTCTCGTTGACACCGACCACCCCCGTCCCTATCCTATAGTAACTGCTGTTACAAAGTCCGCCGAGCCCCCGCGTCCGGCATCCGGGGCGTCCCTTCAAAGACACCTCTCGGGCTGACCATGGCAGGAAGCGGCAAGCGCACATCGAAAGGACGTCTGAGGACGTCCGGGGCAACGGGTTACAGGGGGTGTCGGCGATAGTCCTCACAGAACTCAACGTATGGCTCGACGTGATCTTCACGACCCTCTACGCGGTCGTCCTGGCAGGGCTCGCCGGGCATTTCCTCGGGAACATCATCACCGGGCGCGCCAAGCGCCGCTTCGGAGGCTGGGAGTGGCCGCACCACGAGGGCCCGCCGATCCCGTTCCTGCCGAAGTTCCTGCACTTCCAGCACGTCGGCTCGATGATCGTGCTGGCGGTCACCGGCCTCTACATCCGGTTCCCGTTCTTCACCGGCGGCCGCACGACCATGCGGTACCTGCACTACGTCGCCATGGTCGTCGTGACGGTCAACCTGGTGTGGCGCCTGTGGTACGCGTTCTCCTCCCGGCAGCGCGACTACCGGGAGTTCGCGATAACCAGGCGTGACATCATCACCGCCCCGAAGGTCATCCTGTACTACATCTTCGTGAAGCCCTCCAAGCCGCACCTCGGCAAGTACAACGTCATGCAGAAGGCGACCTACACGATCTTCGCGCCGCTGCTGATCCTCCAGGCCTTCACCGGTTTCGCGCTGCTGACCCAGAAGTTCATCGTCGGCTATTCGCCGCGAGACCTGCTGGTCGGCTGGTGGCTCGGGGCACTGGTGGGCAGCACGGACCTCGCCGGCTGGTACATGCGCATCACCCACTACGTCGTGAACTGGCTCTTCATCATCCTCACGACGATCCACGTCTACCTCTCGGTCACCGAGGACTTCCCCGCGTTCCTGAACTTCTTCGGGCTGAGCTTCCTGGACAAGGAGCATGCCGGGCACGAGCACGAGCCCGAGGAAGGGCACGTGGCCGAACCGGCGATGAGCAAGGTCGAGTAGCGCCGCGGGAAGCGGCGCTTAGGAGGGCCAGTGGGCCTCGCACGACCCATAGTGCCGGGGACGGCGGCGCGCTCCGCGGCTCGGCTGCTCGTGCTCGCGGCGGCCGTGCTCGCGGCGCCGGCGGTCGCCTCGGCGCAGGACTACGACATGAACTTCACCCTGCCCACCGCCGGCAAGTCGGGCTGCATGGTGTGTCACGCCGACGAGAACCTGATCCGCTTGAAGGAGGGCCGGTTCCTCACGTACTGGGTGGACCCCGAGATGCTCGACGCCTCGGCGCACGTGACGATCATGTGCACCGGCTGCCACATCGACTTCGCCTTCAAGGCACCCCACAACATCAAGCAGACCGACTGGCGGGCGACGGCGAAACTGGCCTGCAAGAACTGCCACGACGAGCAGTTCCAGAGTTTCGGCACGGGTGTCCACAGCATGACCGTCCGGCCCGGCGAGCAGGTGGACCCGGCCGCTCCGGAGAAACCTCTATGTGGAGACTGCCACGGTGCGCACGCCATCGAGCCGCTCACGGACAACCCCGCGGGCCGCGCGTCGCTCCACCGGCACGGCTGGGAGGTGTGCGGACGGTGCCACCCCGAGGAGTGGGACAACTACGCGGACTACTACCACGGCGCGGCGTACCGCAGGGGCGCCCCGGACGCGCCCGCGTGCTGGGACTGCCACGGCGCGCACGACATCCAGCCCTCGGCCGACCGCCGGTCCATGACCAACGAGTCCAATCTGGAGGAGACGTGCGGGAAGTGCCATGACGGAGTGAACGCCGAGTACGTGTCCTACGCCGGGCTCGTGCATCGCAAGGGCGAAGTGCTGGCGAGCAACCCGGTGTACTCGTTCCTTCGGCAGACGCGCGAGGCTGTCACGGGCCTGTTCGGGTCGCTGAAGGCGCTGTTCGTGTAACGGGTCGGTCTTCCGGCCGAGGAGGAAGGGGTTAGGGACGATGGCAGCTTCGATGGGGGGGCGGACGGCACGGCTCGTCTCCGTCTCGCTGGCGGCGCTCGCGCTGGCGGCGCTGCTGGCGGCGGCCACGCCCGCTTCGGCGGTTGTGATCGACACGAGCGGTCAGGTGGAGTGGGCCAAGTGCGACATGTGCCACGCCAACATCTCCGAGACCAAGAACTACAGCAACGAGATCATCTTCGGGCACGGTCTGCACATCCTCGTGCAGTGCAGCAGCTGTCACGGACAGTTCCCTCATCGTCCGGAGGGCACCGAGCGGCCCACGATGAAGATGTGCTTCAACTGCCACGGTCTGCAGCACGGGCCGATGGGCGAGCTGGCGACCGGGAAGTGCGAGGACTGCCACGTCACACCCAAGCAGCGGCTCCGGCCGTCGTTCCACACGTTCGACTGGTCCGGCAAGCCCCACGTGGCTCCCAGCAACCAGGAGCTCCAGACGCGCTGCATGATGTGTCACGACGACAAGCACTGCGACGACTGCCACGCGTCCGAGGGCATCCGGTGGAAGCCGGACAAGCCCTACGTGTATGACCCCCAGGCCGGATGCATGGCGTGCCACGCCGAGGAGGGGCTGTCCAAGACGGTCGGAGGCCAGCCGAAGTCCTTCCAGGTGACCGGTGTCGACCAATCCGCGCACCGCGACAGGAGCTGCATCGAGTGCCACCCGGACTTCCGTTACGAGGAGCGCACGGACTCGACCAAGCTGTGGGCGGTCAACGCGGGACTGGCGTGCCAGGGCTGCCATGACCATGCGGAGCAGAAGGATCTCTACCAGCAGTCCGTTCACGGCCAGAAGCTGATGGCCGGGGACATGGGGTCGGCGACCTGTTCGAGCTGCCACGGCGGCCACTACATCCGGCGCCTCGACACGCAGGCCGCCAAGGACGAGTTGCACGGCGCCGCGTACAGGATCTGCGCGCGCTGCCACCGCGCTCAGTGGGACAGCTACGACGACTACTACCACGGCGCGGCGTACAAGAGGGGCAACAGGGACGCCCCGTCGTGCTGGGACTGCCACGGCGCGCACGAGGTCCTGCCCACGAGCGACCCGAACTCGCTGACCAACGAGGGTCAGCTGGTGGCCACCTGCGGCGGGGTCGGCGGTCGCGAGGGCTGCCACAAGGGCTCGGGCGAGTCGTTCGTCGAGGGCGCCAAGAGCCTGATCCACCAGAAGGTGGAGGCGCGCAAGACGAACGCCCTGCAGCAGGCGATAGACCGGATCAAGTCGTGGCTGTGACCCGCCTCCCGCGGTGACCCCGCCGCGGGACGGAGGCGCAGCCGGTTAGGTGAGGTCGTGACCCCGAGACGGAACACGACGAGACGGAAGATATGGGGGGTGGCGGTCATCATCGTGATGGCCGCCGCCTTCGCGTTCGGCGGAGCGACCAGCGCCGGCCAGACGAAGGACCCCATCGACCTCACCGCCCAGGTGGAGGCGTCGAACTGCGCGCCATGCCACGCCCGCATCGCCACGGCGCGCAAGCCGGGGCTCGTCTTCGAGCACGGCAACCACTTGCTGGTGAGTTGCTCGGCGTGCCACTACCGCGCGGCGCACGAGGACGGCAAGACGTACTCGCCGCCGATGGAGAGCTGTTTCAACTGCCACGGCATCCAGCACGGTCCGCAGGGCGAGCTGGCCACCTCGGAGTGCAGGGACTGCCACACGCCCTCGTTCAAGCTCCGCCCGAGGAGCCACGTGAAGGACTGGGCGGGCGGGCCGCACGCCGAACGCGGCAAGCTCGGGGTCAACGCCTGCATGTTGTGCCACGACGGGCCCGAGGACTGCGACGCGTGCCATAAGGCCGAGAAGGTCGACGTGGGGCAGATGCCCAAGGGGTACGAGACGGTGCTGGCCCCCAAGCTCGAGCGGCCCTCCATCAAGGTCTACCCGGACCAGCCGACCAGCATGGGCCAGTGCATCTACTGCCACCCGGACATCGACGACTTCGTGCCCGGCACCGTCATCTTCGAGCACGCGGAGCACATCCGGCGCAACTACCAGTGCACGGTGTGCCATCCCAAGTTCGGGCACGACATCGACGGAGCGCGTCGCCCCGACATGCTGTCGTGCTACCGCTGTCACGGCCTGACGCACGCCGCTTCCGGTCTCGTGGCCACCGAGGAGTGCGGCGCATGCCATCCCAAGGACTTCGAGCTCAAGCCCTCGGACCACACGTCTAAGTTCGAAGAGGGGGCGCACGGCAAGCGGGCCGACGCCGAAGGTGCCTACTGCGCGATGTGCCACCAGCCGGACTTCTGCGTCGAGTGCCACATGGGCCGGAAGGTCGGCCCCGACGGCGAGCGCTCGCGAAAGGTCATCCCCGCCGACCACCGGAAGGCGGAGTGGATGTCGAAGCACGGCGGTCTGTTCCTCACACAGAAGGGCTCGTGCGCGTCGTGCCACGACTCCCCGTCGTGCAAGTCGTGTCACGTCACCGTCATGCCGCATCCCGCGGACTGGGTGAGGGGTCACGCCGAGAACAAGGACGAGCTCGAGGGCGACTGCAACGTGTGTCACACCGACCGCGAGAAGTGCCAGAGCTGCCACCACGACACGGTGAAACGCGCCGAGCTCATCGAGAAGAACTGCGTGCCGTGTCACGAGGAGATGAAGAAGAGGCCGGCCACCTCGATCAAGCACAAGGGCTTCGCCGAGCACGCGGTCCACTTCAAGGTCGAGGAGGTCAAGGGCAAGCCGTACAAGTGCTACGAGTGCCACGTGGGGTTCGGCACGAACGGCAACGGCAACGGCGTCCACTCGGCCTCCCTCAGGGATGCTGCGCACGACCTGAGGTTGTGCTACGACTGTCACGGCACCCTCGACTACAAGAACGTCCTGATAGCCCCGTACAGGGGTGCGGAGCTGTGCCGCCGGTGCCATACCGACTTGAACATCTGACAGGTCCTGGCTCGCCGATTGCTGACCCCGTACCGTCCGATCCTCGCCCGGCTGCGCCGTCTCGCCGGCTCGGGGTCGGGAGGCGAGCCGCGCCGACGTGCCGAACCCGAGCGCACCTTAGGGGGGCCCGATGACCGAGGTACCGACCGGCTCCGCGGACGAGCGGATCGAGACCCCTTCTCCGCTGCGTCCCCGGGGCGAGCGATCGGACCTGGTCTTGAACGTCGTCCTCGCCGCACTGGTCGTGTCGGTGCTGGCGTTGGCCGCCTACTTCGCGTACGAGGTGAAGGCCACCCGGGCAGCCCAGAGGGCGGCCAACCCCGCCTACAGGGTGCTGGAGGACCTCAAGCAGGCGGTCCGCGAGAACCCGAACGATCCCCAGGCACGGGGTCTCCTCGCCGAGGCGTACGGCGCGGTCGGGCGGTTCAAGGAGGCCAAGCGCGAGCTCCGCGCGGCGATCGACCTGGATCCGGACTACTCGGGCGCGTACATGGCGATCGCCAAGATAGCCTTCATCGAGAAGGACTACGAGACGGCCAAGGGGGCGCTGAACAAGGTGCTCGAAGTCACCGCGGGCGGTGAGTACGAGGGCATCAACAAGCGCCGCGAAGAGGCGTACTTCCACCTCGGCGAGCTCGCGCTGCAGGAGCGCGAGTACGAGGAGGCGCTCGGCTACTTCAAGGCCGCCCTCCGGATCAGGCGCTCCGCCTCCGACACCTACCTGCGGATGGCCCAGGCCTACCTGGGACTGGAGGAGCGCGACGCGGCGCTGAACACGCTGGAGGCCGCGCTCGCCTTCGACCCCAAGTTCCCGGAGGCCAACTACGAGGTGGGGCGCCTGCTCCTTGACTCCGACAAGGCCGCCGCGGCGGAGTACTTCCGCGTGGCTCTCGACGGTCAACCCGACGCCGAGCTGGCGGTGCAGGAGCTGGCGGCCTTCGGTGACTGGCGCAGCTACCACGAGGAGGCGCGGCAGGCTCTCGACGCCGGGAACCCCGAGGAGGCGCTCGCCCCGGCGCGGATCGCCGCCGCGCTCGCGCCGGCGGAGTACGACGCCGTGCTCGTGCACGCCCAGGCCCGAGAGCGGATCGGTGAAGCCGAACAGGCCCTGGGGCTCTACAGGGAGGCCGCCAACCTGCGGCCGGGTGACGAGACCGCTCAGAGCGCCGTGGAGCGCCTGGCGTCGGACGGGAAGGGCGGTTCCAAGTGACGCGTCGTCGCAGGCGCAAGATCATCCTCATCACGCTGCTCGCACTCCTTCTGGCGTTCGTCGCCCTGTGGTACGTGAACTTCCGGGAGACCAAGAGCCTCAAGTTCGACTTCATCCAGACGACCCGCGACGCGGTCGACCCGCCGACCTACCTGTTCTCCTTCGGCGGAGAGGGCGAGCCGAAGCTGAAGAGGCCCGTGGGCGTGTTGGCTGTCGGGGACACGGTGTACGTCGCGGACGCCAAGCAAGGTCTCATCTTCCGCTTCGGCCCCAAGGGAGAGCCCAGGGGCACGTTCGGCGAGGACCGGTTGCGCGCCCCGCTGTACCTCGCCGATCACCCCGAGAGCGGGGAGCTCTACATCACGGACCGCGGCACGCGCAGCGTCGTCGTGTTCGGGCAGGACGGGGAGTTCAAGCGCGAGTTCAAGCCGAACCTCCCCGAGGAGCAGAGACCCCCGTTCGAGACGCACGGCGTGGAATGGCTTCCCGTCGCGCTGGGCTTCGCCCCGGACGGGACGCTGTACGTCTCGGAGATCCTCAACGGGCACCGCCTCTTGATGTTCGGGCCGGACGGGGAGTTCAAGAAGGCCGTCGGTATCGCCGGCATCGCCAAGAACCCGCTGGAGAGCCCCTATTTCTTCCAGTTCCCGAACAACATCAAGGTTCGCGGCGACGAAGTGTGGGTCGTCGACAGCAACAACCGGCGCGTCCAGATCTTCGATCCCTCTCTGGGGTACAGCAGGACGATCAGCACCAGCGGACTGCCGCGCGGCCTGACCTTCGTCACGCGCTCCTCCGAGGCGACGACCGCCGAGCGCGCCGTCCTGGTGGACACTCTCTCGCACGACGCCGGCATCTGGAACCTCAAGGGTGAGTTGCTGGTCAACTTCGGTCAGCAGGGGATAGCCGAGGGGCTGTTCAACTATCCCGGAGACGTCACGGTCGGGCTGCAGAACGTCCTCTACATCTCGGACACGGTCAACGAGCGCGTCCAGGCGTGGGGCTGGCCCGCCGAGATCTCCCCCGTCCCGACGGTGAAGGTCCCGCAGTACTGGTACTGGTGCCTGGCGCCGCTCCTACTGCTGCCGCTGCTGCTCCTGCTGAGGAAGAAGCGGTACGTGGCGACGGCCGACTTCGTGGAAGCGCTCTTCGAGAAGGGCGAGGCCGAGGCGATGGTCGTCCGCCGGGTGAAGTGGCTGGCATCTCCGGAAGACTACGAGAAGGTCAAGCATCTGCGCCACGGTGAGATCGCCGCCGGCGACCTCCTGGAGGAGGCGGAGCACTCCGAGTCGGATGCCCGCGCCCTCGAGGAGAAGCTCGGCATCACGTACCGCGCCGCATTGGTCGCCTCCATCGCGCAGCGTTCGAAGCTCCTGGGCACCGAGGACGCCGAGCTGCAGCGCGTGGCAAGACTGCTCGAGGTGGACGCGGTGGACCACGCGGAGTACCTGGAGCGCCGGAAGGCGAAGGAGCGAAGCGCGTAGGAGGAGGTCTCCGCCTCGGGCGAACACCGCCCTCGTTACGGATCCTGAGCCTGGAAGGAGTTGACCCTCCCTCCTCAGACGTATAACGTAACAGCAGTTACATGTAGCGACCTTCGCATGTAACGAGCGTTACGAAGACAGTGCGCAGGCGCACCGCGTGGAGGGTGCGTCTGCGTCGGTTCTCGTCGAGGGGTTCGGGGGCGCTCGCATGAGCACGGGGTCGAAGCCGGCACTTCACCCGGTCCTCCTGCAGTCCCGCGCGCCTCGCGCCCGAGGTCCACGAGAACGCCACCGCCACATCGATCCCGGTCCGGCCACAGGGACGGGAGGAGGTGGCGTTTTCTTTTCCCCTGACCGGACGTCACGTTCATAGGACCACGAGTCGATGCAAGGGAGGTTGAAAGGCGAATGGCAATCACCAGACGACAGTTCGTAACGCGCTTGGGCACCCTGGCGGCCGCCATGGGGCTGAGCCAGATGGACATCGCACGGGTGGCCCAGGCGTTCGGGCATGTCGGCGCGGCAAGCTGGACCGAGAAGCCCAAGGTCCTGTGGGTGCACGGAGCCGAGTGCACGGGCTGCTCGACGTCTCTCTTGAGCTTCTTCGAAGACGTCCGGGCCGAGGCCGTCCCCGGCAGCGGCGTCACCACCGCAGCGGCGCTGTCGATCATCGCGGGGGGAGACCTCGGTCCGTCGCCCACGCACCCGTTCGGTCACCGCACGCTGGAGACGGCGGGACTGAACGTGGACGGTGACCCGTACGCGGCGAACATCGCCGACGTGCTCATCGACTTCATCGATCTTCAGTACCACGAGACGGTCATGGCCATGGGCGGCGATCTCGCCTACACGTCACTGATGAACGAGATCGACGACACCGAGAGCGGCGCGTTCGTCCTCGTGGTGGAAGGCTCCGTGCAGCCCGTCGAGAAGGTGGGCTACTGGGGCGCGTCGGGCGCCGCTCCTTGGTGCTCCATCGCCGCCGACGGATCGGCGGACGCGCATCACGAGCTGAGCTTCGACTACGTCGTCGAGGAGCTGGCCAGCAACAGCCGCTGCGCGGCCGTCATCGCGATGGGCCAGTGCGCCACGTTCGGCGGATACCCCGCATGCCAGGGTCCCGGGCTGGCTCCTTCGCCGCGCGGCAAGAACCAGACCGGCGCCATGGGCGTCTACGATTTCCTCGTCTACCGGCAGAAGGCGGCCGTCGCGGAGGCCAAGGTCTTCAACGTGTCCGGCTGCCCCTCGAACCCGTGGTGGTTCGTGCTGACGGCCGTGCTCCTGCTGGTGAAGCTGTCCGGGGGACCGGACCTCACGGGTCGCGACTCTCAGAAGCGCATGTCCGCCGTGTACGGGAACCTGCTGCACAGCAGGTACTGCCCGCGCTACGCCGACTACGGCATGCGCCGCTACGCCACGAAACCCGGCCAGCCCGGGTGTCTGAAGAACATCGGGTGCAAGGGCATCTCGACACGTTCCCTCTGCGGCATCCACGGCTGGAACTCGCAGCATCCCGGTAACGCGCTGGGCACGGTGGCCGAGTCGGCGATGCTGCCGATGCCGACCGATGCCGGCAAGAGGATCGGCACCAACTGCTTGACCGCCGGACATCCCTGCATGGGCTGCACGGAGAAGGGATATCCGGACTCATTCGTTCCCTACATCATCCGATAAGCAGGAGAGGAGGTAAGACTAGATGGCTAAGTACGAGGTAGACCCGATCTCCCGTATCGAGGGTCACCTGGGCGTCAAGGTCGAGGTCTCAGGCGGCACGATCATCGACGCGAACGCCCACGGCAACCTGTGGCGCGGGTTCGAGAACTTCCTCATCGGGCGCCAGGCCAACGACGCGATCACGTTCACTCAGCGCATCTGCGGCGTGTGTCCTTTGCCACACGCGACGGCGTCGACGTTCGCCGTCGAGAGCGTGCTGAACGTGAGCGACGGCTACGTCACGTTCCTCGACGACGGCAGCAAGGGGGTACCGGCGCGCGCTCTGCACATACGCAACCTGGTCTACGGCGCCGAGTTCCTGATGTCTCACATCACCCACTTCTACCATCTTGCGGCGCAGAGCTACGTGCAGGGTCCCCCGATCCCGCCGTGGACGCCGCACTACGCCGACAGCCAGTACGCCGAGCAGCTCCGCTCCTCGGGGCACGGGACCGTCGACGGCGCCACGCACAACACGAACGCGGGCGTCCGGGGCATCCTGCCGTTCAACGACGGCAACGGCTCGGCCGACCTGTGGTCGGCCGTCATCACGCAGTACGTGAAGGCGCTGCGCATCCGCCGCCTCACGTTCGAAGCCGGCGCGCTGTTCGCGGGCCGCATGCCCATGACCGCCGACTTCGTCGCCGGAGGCGTGACGAACTCCTTCTCCGACGCCGATTTCGCCGCCCGTTGCGAGAAGTTCCGGACCATCATGGTCGAGGTCGGGAACTTCATCGTCGAGGAGTACGTCCCGCTGGCTTTCGCACTGGGCGCGCTGTACCCGGCGTTCGACAACAGCGGCGGCGCCGACGGCTTCGGCTCCGGCTGCGGCAACTTCCTCGCGTGGGGCGCGTTCCCGCAGGAGGACGGCTCGCTCGACATCGCCGGCGGCGTCGTCATCGACGCCCGCACCAGTTCGGCCGTGGACTACCCGCTGCTCGCGAACAAGAGCGGGCTCGCCGACGCGATCCAGTCCGTCAAGGACCATCTGGTCGAGGTGATCGCGCGATCGAGGTACGAGAACTCGTTCGGCTTCGATAGCGCCGACTACGCGTATCCCGGCGACGTCACGCGCACCGAGCCGCTCCGCAGTGACGCCGAGAAGTACTCCTGGATGAAGGCACCGCGCTGGGCGGAGAAGGATGTCAGCAACTCGGCATCCGCCGTCTTCTCCGGTGTCGCCGAGGAGGTCACCGTCACGGTCGACGCCGCGGACGGACGCAACGTCCGGCTCGACGGCGTGCCCGACTCCGCTTACACCGTCACGTACCTCGGCGGTTCCGCCTGGACGTTCACGCGGACCGTCCCTGCGGAGGGCGACCCCTCGGTGGAGAACGGCACGTATGCGGTGAAGTACGACATCTTCCATCCCTGCGAGGTCGGCCCGTTCGCGCGCATGATCGTCAACGGCAAGTACCCGCTGGGCGTGAACCTCATCGATCCGAGTGCCGCTCCGGGTTCCGTTCCTCGGGCCTACGCGGACCTCTACACGAGCGGCGGCGGACTCGACCTCACCGTGATCTCCGCCGACCTGGCGCATGCCCTCACGCAGGAGGGCCTCGTCGCCACCGTCCAGAGCTACCTCCTCGGCGTGAAGGGCGGCCTGTCGACCATCGACCGGCTGCGCGGACGGGCCATCGAGGCGTTCTGGATCGTCACGTGGATGCTCGGGGCCTACGACAAGACCATCGATCCCGTGACCGGCCGCGCCAAGGGCTACTCGGCCGAGATGGGTGCCGGCGGCTGGATCGACGCGCTGTACGCGCATCGGGCCAGCGAAGCGGGCGCCGACCTCAGGTCGTACAAGGTCTACGCCCCGCCCACCACGACGGTCGCGGGCCTGGGAGTGAGCGAGGCTCCGCGAGGCGCGCTCGCCCACTTCGTGACCGCCACCGCCGGCAAGGTCGGCGCGTACCAGTGCGTGGTGCCCACGACGTGGAACGGCTCACCCAAGGATGGAGGGGATAGCCTGGATGGGGTTTCCGCCCTTGCGGGTGACAACGTGGCCGTGACCAAGCGTGGTCCGCTGGAGCAGGCCATGATCTCGTGCACGTTCGACGCCTCCACGGCGCCGCTGACGAGAGCAGGCACCACCAACACCGGCGTCATCTCAGGCGTCGAGGTCCTTCGTGTCGCCCAGTCGTTCGACCCGTGCATCGCGTGCGCGGTCCACTAGTCAGGAATCAGGAGGTGTTGAGCATGAAGAAGGCCGCACTAGTCCTCGCGATCGCGCTGATCGCGGTGATGGCCTCCGCCGGCGTCGCCTACGCGAACTTCGGTCCGCACGGCGGCTACGAGCAGGACACCGACGCGTGTGCCGGATGCCACAGGGCCCACACGTCGTTCTCCGAGCTCGGTTGGGTCTCGAGCATCGACGGCAGCATCCACGCCAGCGCGTTGCTCGTATCCAACGCCAGCACGATGACCGAGTTCTGCTACGCCTGCCACGGCGACGCCGCCCCCGGCGCGTCGACCAACGTGCAGTCAGGCGTCTTCGACGGCGGTCCGACCGGTCCTTCGCCGGGCCTTCCCGGAGACCCGGTAACGTTCTACCAGTCGAACTCCACGGCGCTCGGCCCGCTGAACGGCGGCGGGTTCGACGCGTTCGAAGGGACCTCGACGATCCAGTCCTCGCACATCATGGACGCTCAGACCGATCCGGTGCTCGCGAACGTGCTGATCAAGTGGGGCAACGCGGACCTGTCCCCGATGTCCAAGTTCACCTGCACCGACTGCCACGATCCGCACGGCAGCTCGAACTACCGTCTGCTGAAGGACAACCTCGACGGTGACAAGACCAACTGGGTCGAGTCGTTCGAAGAGGGCTTCCCGGTCGGCGGCTTCGTACGCGGTCCCATGGGCGCCGGTCAGATCGCGGACTACGTCCCGAACTACACCGCCCCGTACTACAAGGCAGGATCGCAGACGACCAACGCCAGCATGTCCGGCTGGTGCGCGGGCTGCCACACCTCGTACAACGAGTCGGACGGATGGGGCGGCGATCCCGGGGCCACCTACGACTACTCCGCCAACGGCAACCCCTTCACGACCGGTTCCTGGACGGCCGGCCCCCAGGTGTTCCACCGTCACCCCATGGGCGTGACGCTCGCCCAGGGCCAGGGGCCCGACCGCGCGCTCAACGTCGAGGTCCTCTACGACGACGGGCTCCCGATGGAGTTGACCGCGGCTCCCGCGAACTACAGCTCGGCGACGCCGTGGACGACGGAGTCCCAGATGGGCTGCCTCACCTGCCATCGCGCTCACGGGACTCTGAGCGACATGAGCGGCTGGGCGGTCTCGAGGCTCGACGCCAACGCCTATCCGGTCATGATCCCGGCCGGAGGCGCCGAGGAGAACGCGGGCCACGGCTCGCCGATCGTCGGCAACGAGCAGGGCACGAACCCCGGTTTCTCCGAGTCGCTCCTGCGTTACCCGAACCGCGGTGTGTGCGAGCGTTGCCACGACAAGTAGCGAGGCTCTCTTCGACGGTCCTTGTATGACCGCGAAGAGCTGAGTCGTTCGAGGCGGGGCCCCGGGGGTCGTCCCCGGGGTCCCGCTCCTGCCGTGGGAA
>JACUUM010000017.1 GCA_014859305.1 Coriobacteriia bacterium | reverse complement strand
CAGAGACGCCACCGCGAGCGTGAGCGGCACCCAATCCAGCGCCGCGGCGACGGGCGAGGGAGCGGGCAGGTCCCGGTCCGGCTGCGCCATGAGCGCGGCGACCACTCGGAAGACGTAGGCCGCGGCCAGCAGCCCGCCGAGGACGAGCAGCGCCGCCCACCACCACTGGCCCGTCCGCAGCGACGCCTCGAACAGCATCCACTTCGCGACGAACCCGCCGGAGGGCGGCAGCCCCATCATCGTGACCCCGGCCAAGGCGAAGGCGGCCGCGGAGGCGGGCGCGGAGCGGGCGGCGCCGGCGAGGTCGGGGATGCGGTCGTGCCCGTAGCGCTTCAGCAGCGTTCCGGCCGACAGGAACATCGCGCCCTTGGCCAGCGCATGCGCGACGGCGTGCAGGACGACGGCGGACCAGGCCACGAGCGCGGCGCCCGAGCCGACGGCCGCGGGAGCGGCGGCCAGCGGGAACACCAGGAAGAGGTAGCCGATCTGGGCGACGGTCGAGTAGGCGACCATCATCTTGAGACGGGACTGGACGAGCGCTTGCGCCGAGCCCCAGACGATCGCCGCGGCGCCCATGAGGCCGAGCACGTAGGGCATGGCCGGCACGTAGCCCGGCGGTGCCACCTCGAGCACGAGCCGCAATGCGATGTAGAACGACGCCTTGACGACGAGTGCCGACAGCGCCGCGCTCACGGGAGACGGTGCCGAGGCGTGCGCGGCCGGCAGCCAGAAGTGCATCGGGAACAGGGCCGTCTTGAGCGCCAGTGCGGCCGTCATGGCCGCGACGGCGACCGCCCCGGTCACGCCGGGCCGCGCCGCTTCCCGCAGGGTCGCCAGGTCGAGCGAGCCGAACGCTCCGTAGAGCAGGGCGACGCCGAGCAGGTACAGGAGCGAGGCGAACATGCTCGCGAACATGTACCGCAGCGACGCTCTCAGGGCGGCCACCCCGCCGCCGAGGCCGACGAGGATCACGGCCGAGATGCTCACCAGCTCGAGGCAGACGTACAGGTTGAACGCGTCAGCGGACACGAACAGCGCCAGCAGCGCCGCCCACAACAGCAGCCACACCGGCCAGAACAGCTCCGTGTGCGTCCCCCTCTCGTGAGTGCACGAGAAGTAGCCGGTCGCGTAGACGGTCACGGCCAGCCCGACCACCGCGGTCACGCAGATCAGCAGCGCGGACAGTCCGTCCACGGCCAGGTCGATGCCGAGCGGGGCCCCCCAGCCGCCGACCTCGTACCGCAGCGGGCCGCGCTGCAGCACGCGGGCGGCCAGCGCGAACGCCGGCACGGGCACGACCAGAGCGGTGGCGGTCGCCGCTGCCGGCGCCTTGTGCGGGCCCGCCAGGAAGGACAGGACGGCGCCGGCCAGAGGCGCGAGCACCAGGAGGGCCGGCAGGTGCCGGGCGGCCCAGCCCAGCGCCTCGCTCACGCCGCACCCCCTTCCCGCGTCCCGTTCCCGGTGTCGGGAGGCTCGAGCACGCCGCTGCCGGTCTCGGAGGAGAGCCGCTTCACGATGGCCAAGGCGAAGGCCGTGGCGCTGACTGTCACCACGATGCCGGTGAGCACCATCGCGTGCGGCACCGGGTCGGGGACGGGGCCGGGCACCCGCCGCGCGATGCCGACGAGCACGAGGAACACGCCGCCGCCCATGATGTTGAAGGCCAGCACCTTGTGGAGCAGGTGGTCTCGCGTCACGAGCGCCTGCGCGCCGATGACGAACAGCGCCATGCCCGCGAGCGCGAAGAGGTCGGTCCTGCTCATCACGCCTCCTCGGTCTCTGACGGGGACACGGGGGCGGCCGAGGCGATGAACAGGCTGACGAGGATCGCCGCGATGGACAGGGTGAGCACGGTCTCGACCGCCAGCATGAGACTCTTGGCGTAGGGGGCCGGATATTCCAGGAACCGGCCTCCCGCGAGGATCGAGGCGGCCGCTATCGCGAGGAACACGAGGAAGCCCGCCGACAGCATCCACCGGGCGAGGCCGCGCCCGATCCAGACCGGCCGGACGTAGCCCGACAGCGAGAGCAGCACGCCCGCGGCGCCCAGGACGGACCCTGCCTGGAACGCGCCCCCCGGCGCGTGTGCGCCGGCCCACAGGAGGTAGCCGGCCACGACGATCATCACGGGTGCGAGCAGGCGAGTCATCGCGGACAGGACGGGGCCGGCCTTGCCGGCGACCGCTCCGGGCGCGCTGGGCCGTCCCCCCCTGAGCGAGAGCACGCCGAGGGCGGCCAGCACCAGCACGCCGATCTCGAGCAGCGTGTCGTATCCGCGGAAGTTGAGCAGGACCGCGGTGACGGGGTTCTCCACGCCGGCCGCCCCGAGGTGCGCCGCGACTGCCGGCGCCAGCCCGGGCAGGTCCTCCGGGATGGCGAGCTCGGCGAGGGTCAGCGCGGCAGCCAGCCCCAGGGCGAGCGCCGCGGCGGCCAGCGCGGTGCTGCGGGACCCGGAGGCCGGTCCGGGAGGAGGGGAGGGCCTCGCCTCGCCCGCGTGGTAGGTCGGGTAGGGCTCGGTACGCCGCTTCATGTGACCCACCGCGTCGAGCATCAGCACTCCGGTGATGCCCGTGCCGATGGCGGCTTCGGCCAGCGCGATGTCCGGCGCCCCGAGCCTGACCCAGGCGAACGCCGCCAGCAGGCCGAAGGCGATGAAGAGCACGACCGACTTGAAGAGCCGCAGCTCGGCCAGGGACCGTACGGCGGTGAACAGCATCGCCGCCACGAGGAGCGCGTCGAAGACCCAGCTCGCCACCGTCACGGCCGGCTCCAGGGCTCGACGCCCGCGGCCTCAGCCGCGCCGGCCACCAGGTGCGACGCCGTCGCGCCGGCCAGCAGCACCAGCAACCACGTCAGCAGCAGCTTCAGCGCCACGAGCGGGGAGTCCGCCCGGAGCGCGAGGCCGGCCGCGGTGAGTCCCAGTCCGAGGTTGTCGGCCTTGGTGAGCGCGTGAAGCCTCGTGTAGACGTCGGGGAACCGCAGCAGGCCGACCGAGCCCGCGAAGAAGAACACGGCGCCGGCGACGCACAGCGCGACCGAGACAGCGTCGAGCAGGCTCACGAGCGCTCCTCGGTCACGCGCCGCCAGTCCCACGCGCGCTTGACGAACGCGACCGCCGCGACCGCCGCCAGCAACGCCACGACGAGGGCGACGTCGCGCAGCGACGGCGCGCCCAGGCCCTCGGAGAGCAGCAGCAGCATCGCCACGCCGGACGTGGCGAACAGCTGGGCGGCGAGCATGCGGTCCGCGCCCGAAGGTCCGCGCTCCACGCGGATCAGGCCGAGGAGCACGGTCAGGAGCAGGAACGCCGCCAGCCCGACGAACACCGCGCCCGTCACGACACCCCCTCGAGCAGCTCGTCCTGAAGCCCGAAGAGCGCCGCGATCTCGTCCTCGAGCCTGCGCGTCGGCCCGACGAGGTCCGTGCCGACGTCCAACACATGCACTATCAGGACCTCCTCGGTGAGCCCGACGGAGAGCGTGCCCGGCAGCAGGCTCAAGACGTCGGCCATGAGCACCCTCGGCGGCACCGACGGGAGCCGCAGCGGGTAGACGACCGTGCCCGGCGCCAGGGGCATGCTCGGGCGCAAGGCGCGCAGGGCGACGTCGACGCCGCCGACCGCGGACTGCGCCGCGAAGTACGCGACGAAGCGCGGGACGCGGGAGAGCCGCAGCCGCCAGGATCGCGCGGGCGTCAGCCCCACCGACGCGGCCGAGGCGAGCAGCACGGTCGGGATCCCGAACTGCAGCGACGAAGCGTCTCCCTCGGCGACCACCCACCAGAGCACGCCGAGCCCCAGGGACCGGCGCAGCACTCGCAGTGTGGTATCGATGGGGTGGCGGATGCCGCGGGTCGTCATGCGGTCCTCGTCCCTCGCGGTCGGTGTCCGGCGCCTCGCCGGCGCACCCATTCGGATATGTATACCTTTCCATGGCAGGCTTTGCCACCCGCCCGTCGGGCGGCGCGGAGCCGGCGCACGGAGCGCGATTTGCACTTTCGGCGACGCGGGGTAGAATATGCGAGCACCTGTGGGCCGTTAGCTCAGCTGGCAGAGCAGGGGACTCTTAATCCCAAGGTCATAGGTTCGATCCCTATACGGCCCACCACAGCGATCACTGCGAGGCCGGCGCCGGTCGCCGGCCTTTTCGTTATACTGTGGAGCCGGTCTTCTAGCGGGCGTGGCGGAATCGGCAGACGCGCCAGACTTAGGATCTGGTGGGGAGACCCGTGGAGGTTCGAGTCCTCTCGCCCGCACCAGGGATCCCATGACGCGAGCAGCCCGGCCCCCGGTGCCGGGCCGCCGTGTCGATGAGCCGACGGACCAGGAGGGACAGCGTGGAGACGAAGGTCGAGAACGTCGAAGACGGCCTCGTCCGGCTCACGGTGACGGTCGCGCCCGAGGAAGTCGACCGCGCCGTGGCCGCGACGTACAAGCGGGTGGCCTCCAAGCTGCGGATCTCGGGCTTCCGGGCCGGGAAGGCCCCACGCCCGATCGTCGAGGGGCACGTCGGCCGGGACAACGTGCTGGCCGAGGCCCAGGAAGCGATCGTGAACGAGACCTACCCGGCTGCTCTCGACGCCGAGGACCTGCGCACGGTCGGGCAACCCGACCTCGGCGAGCTGGAGCTGCCGCGCGAGGGCGAGGCGTACACCTACGTGGCGGAGGTCCGGGTCCGGCCGCAGCTCGCGCTCAGCTCGGACGAGCCCGTCTCCGTCGAGATCCCGTCCAGGGCCGTCACCGACGCCGAGGTCGAGCGGCAGATCGAGATCATGCGCGAGCGGTTCGCCACGCTCGAGCCGGTCACCGACAGGGGTGCGGGACCGGACGACTTCGTGCTCCTGAGCTTCACGGGTCTGGTCGACGGCGAGAGCTACGAGGGCAACAGCGTCGACAAGTACCTCTACGAGATGGGCCGGGGCCTGATGCCCGAGGAGTTCGACGACGCCGTCCTCGGCGCCGGTCCGGGCGATTCCTCGAAGGCCGAGTTCGTGATCCCCGAGAGCTCCTCGAACCCGGAGTTCGTCGGCAGGAAGGCCGCCTTCGACATCACCGTGCACGAGGTGAAGGCCAAGATCATGCCGGAGGCCGACGACGAGTTCGCAGGCAACGTCGGCGGCTTCGACACGATCCAGGAGCTTCGCGACGACATGCGCCGGCGCCTCAGCGAGTCCCGCGAGCTCGCGCACATGCAGACCATCGAGCGCGAAGCCCGGCGGGCGCTGGCCGAACGGGTCGAAGGCGAGGTGCCCCAGGCGATGGTCGACTCGGCCAAGGACGCGATGACGCGGGACTTCTTCAACAGCCTCGAGGCGCGCGGGATAACTCTGAAGGATTACGTGAACGCCACCGACGTCGATCCCGAGCAGATCGAGCGCGACATCGCCGAGCAGGCGGAGCGCTCGGTGCGCGAGGAGCTGGCCTTGGAAGCGCTCTTCCGCGCCAAGGGCATGGAGGTCGCCGACGAGGACGTCGACGCTTCGCTCGCGGAGATGGGCGGCGGCGACCGGCCCGTGGAGGAGCTCAGAGAGCGCTGGCGGGCGGCCGGCGTCCTTCCGGTCGTGCGGGAGCAGGTGATGCACCGCAAGGCCGTCGAATGGCTCATCGACAATGTGACCGTGGTCGAGAGAGAGCCGGGGCCGGATGGGGATAATGAGACGCCGGCGGCCGGTGGAGAGGACGCTCCGAAGGCGTCTTCGGGGAAGAAGACTCCGAGGAGGAAGAAGAAGGCTGACACGGCCGAACGCGCCGAGAAGGCCCCGGAGCCCGCGACCGGGCAGGACAGCGAGGAGTAGCCTGATGGGTCACGACGCCAGGAACCTGGTGCCGATCGTCGTCGAGCAGACGAGCCGGGGCGAGCGCAGCTTCGACATCTACTCTCGCCTGCTGAACGAGCGCGTCATCTTCCTCGGGCACGAGATCGGCGACGAGATCGCCAACCTCGTGATCGCGCAACTCCTCCACCTCGAGAGCCAGGACCCGGACAAGGATGTCAACCTGTACATCAACTCGCCGGGCGGTCTGGTGACGGCGGGACTGGCGATCTACGACACGATGCAGTACGTGCGCTGCCACGTCTCGACCATCTGCATCGGCCAGTGCGCATCCATGTCGGCGGTGCTGCTCGCCGCGGGCGCCGAAGGTAAGCGTTACGCTCTGCCCAACAGCCGGATCCTCATCCACCAGCCCCTCGGCGGGGTGCAGGGGCAGGTGGCCGACATCGAGATCGGTGCCAAGGAGATGATCCGGATGCGGCACCGGCTGGACGAGATCCTCGCGCACCACACGGGGCAGCCGATCGAGAAGATCCACACGGACACGGACCGCGACTACATCATGACCGCCGAGGAGGCCCAGTCCTACAACCTCGTCGACGAGGTCGTGACGAAGCGCGCCAAGGAGAGCGGAACGGGGTAGTCGGACATGCCTGACCGGCACGAGGGCGGCGAGCACCTCAAGTGCTCGTTCTGCGGTAAGGGACAGCGCCAGGTCCGCAAGCTCATCGCGGGGCCGGGCGTGTACATCTGCGACGAGTGCATCGACCTGTGCAACGACATCGTCGACGAGGAGGTCGCGGACGAGCACGTCCACGTCATGGTGGACGAGCTGCCCACCCCCCAGGAGATCTACAAGACGCTCAACGAGTACGTCGTCGGCCAGGAGCTCGCGAAGAAGGTCCTGTCGGTCGCCGTGTACAACCACTACAAGCGCGTGCGCTCGCTGCCCGGCGAGGGACCCGAGGACGTGGAGCTCGCGAAGAGCAACATCCTGCTGCTCGGCCCCACGGGGTGCGGGAAGACCCTGCTCGCCCAGACGCTCGCGCGCATCCTCAAGGTCCCGTTCGCGATCGCCGACGCCACCTCGCTCACCGAGGCCGGCTACGTCGGCGAGGACGTCGAGAACATCCTGCTGAAGCTCATCACCGCGGCGGACTTCGACGTGAAGCGCGCCGAGGTCGGCATCGTCTACATCGACGAGATCGACAAGACCGCCCGCAAGGCCGAGAACCTCTCGATCACCCGGGACGTCTCGGGCGAGGGCGTGCAGCAGGCCCTGCTGAAGATCCTGGAGGGGACCGAGGCCGCCGTGCCGCCGCAGGGCGGCCGCAAGCACCCGCAGCAGGAGCTCATCAAGATCGACACCACGAACATCCTGTTCATCCTCGGCGGGGCGTTCGTCGGGCTGGAGAAGATCGTCGGCGAGCGCATCGGGAGGCGCGGCGTGGGCTTCGGGGCCGACCTGCGGGAGGGGGCCACGGGAGACGTCGGGACGCTGCTCGCCCAGGCGTTACCCGAGGACCTGCACCGCTTCGGGCTCATCCCCGAGTTCGTCGGCAGGCTGCCCGTCATGGCCGCCGTCCAGGAGCTCTCCGAGGACGACCTGGTATGCATCCTCACGGAGCCGAAGAACGCGCTCGTGAAGCAGTACCAGCGCCTGTTCGGCATGGAGGGCGTGCGGTTGGACTTCACGGCCTCGGCGCTGCGCGAGGTGGCGCACGAGGCGATCAAGCGCGCGACCGGGGCTCGCGGGCTGCGCTCCATCATGGAGGCCCAGCTGCTCGACACGATGTACGAGCTGCCCGGCCGCGACGACATCGAGGTCGTCACGGTGACCGACGCCGTGGTGAGGGGCGACGAGGCGCCGAGGATGCAATCCGGCCGCCGTCGTCGCGAGGCCAGCGCCTGACCCGCGTCCGGCCGGACGGCGGGAGCGCCTCCCGGCGACGGTCGCAGCCGGAGGCGCCGGTCCGCGTCCCCCTTCGCTCGTGCCGCCCTCTCCTGTGCTTCGCGTCCTCCTCGGCGAACGGGGCGGGCCGCGCCCGCCGGGCGCACCTGCCGAGAGCCCACAGTCATGTACGGGACGCTTTGACATAGAATCCTCATGACCGCGTGGGAAGGGGACGGCGCACACCGATGAGTGAGATGCCCAAGGCGTACGACCCGAAGTCCGTGGAGGGGCCGGTGCTGGAGTCCTGGCTGTCCGGCGGGTACTTCCGCCAGCCGGTGACCGAGGGGGCCGAGCCCTTCACCGTCGTCATCCCGCCGCCGAACGTGACCGGCTCCCTGCACATGGGGCATGCGCTCAACAACACCATCCAGGACGTCGTCGTCCGCCGCATGCGGATGACGGGGCGCCCCACCCGCTGGGTGGTCGGCACCGACCACGCCGGGATCGCCACCCAGAACAAGGTGGAGCAGAAGCTCGCGCTGCAGGGGCTCTCTCGCCACGACGTGGGCCGCGAGCGGTTCGTCGAGATGTGCTGGGAATGGCGCCGCGAGCATGGGTCCACGATCATCGGCCAGCTCAAGGCGATGGGCTGTTCCTGCGACTACGACGACGAGCACTTCACGATGGACCCCGGCTACCGGCGCGCCGTCCGTAAGGTGTTCGTCGACTGGTTCGAGGAAGGCCTGGTCTACCGCGGCGAGCGCATCATCAACTGGTGTCCCCGCTGCGCCACTGCGCTGTCGGACATCGAGGTCGAGCACGCCGAGGTCGACAGTGCGCTGTGGCACATCCGCTACCCGCTCGCCGAGCCGCGCGGGGGGTACACGCACCTGGTCGTCGCGACGACACGGCCCGAGACCATGCTGGGCGACACGTGCGTGGCGGTGCACCCCGAGGACGAACGCTACCGGGACGTGGTCGGAGCCACGGTCGTCCTGCCGCTGCTGGGCCGCGACATCCCCGTGGTCGCCGACGACTACGTCGACCCTTGCTTCGGCACCGGGGCGGTCAAGGTCACACCCGCCCACGACCCCAACGACTTCGAGATCGCCGAGCGGCACGGCTGCGAGAAGGTCAACGTCCTCGCACCCGACGCCACCGTCAACGAGAACGGCGGCCCCTACGCGGGGCTGGACCGCTTCGAGGCGCGCGGCCGGGTGGTCGCCGACCTGGAAGCGCAAGGCCTCCTGGCCGAGGTCGAGGACAGGCCTCACGCGGTGGGCCACTGCTACCGCTGCCATACCATCGTGGAGCCGTGGCTGTCGGACCAGTGGTTCGTGGACATGAAGCCGCTGGCCGCTCCCGCGATCGAGGCGGTGCGCGACGGGCGCGTGGTGTTCCACCCGAAGCGCTGGGAGAAGGTCTACTTCGACTGGATGGAGAACATCCGTGACTGGTGCGTCAGCCGCCAGCTGTGGTGGGGTCACCAGATCCCGGTGTTCTACTGCGCGGCGTGCGGGGGAAAGGCGGTCGCCTCGATGACGGACCTGGAGGCCTGCCCGGACTGCGGCGGGCCCGTCCGCCAGGACGAGGACGTGCTCGACACGTGGTTCTCCTCGCAACTCTGGCCGTTCGCCGTCTTCGGCTGGCCCGCCGCGACGCCCGAGCTGACTTGCTTCTACCCGACCTCCGTGCTCTCAACCGCGCGCGACATCCTGTTCCTGTGGGTGGCGAGGATGATCATGAGCGGCATGCACTTCGCCGGCGACGTGCCCTACCGCGACGTCATCATCCACCCCACCGTCTTCAACGCCGAGGGCAAGCGGATGTCCAAGTCGCTGGGGACCGGCATCGACCCCCTGGACCTGATGGAGCACTACGGCGCCGACGGCATGCGCTTCGGTCTGATGCTCCAGGTCACGGGCTCGCAGGATGTGCGCTTCTCCGAGGAGAAGCTGGCGTCCTCGCGTAACTTCGCGAACAAGATATGGAACGCCAGCCGCTTCGTGCTGATGAACCTGGACGGCCACGAGCCCGGGGAGCCCGAGACCGCCACGGTGGCGGACCGCTGGATCCTCTCGCGCCTCGCGGAGGTCGCCGGCGTCGTCGATCGGGCGCTGGACGTCGACGCCGCGCGAGAGGCCGGCGTCGAGGCGTACGACTTCGGGGAGGCCGCGCGAGAGCTGTACGGCTTCTTCTGGAGCGAGTACTGCGACTGGTACATCGAGCTCGCCAAGGGCAGGCTCGCCGCGGGGGCGGCGCCCGAGGCCACCGAGGAGCAGCGGGAGGCACGCCGCTCCGCCCAGCGCAACCTGGTGTTCGTGCTCGACCGGGCGCTGCGGCTCCTGCACCCGTTCATGCCATACGTCACCGAGGAGATCTGGCGGCGCCTGCCGCTGACCGACGCGGACCGGGCGCCGGTCCAGGCGCACGCCGGCGAGCCCTCACTGATGGTCGCGGCGTGGCCGGCGGGGCTCGAGCGCCTCCGCGACGAGAGCGCCGAGGCGTCGATGCGGGTGCTCCAGGAGCTCATCACCGAGGTGCGTGCCGTGCGCGCGCGCTACGGGGTACCGGCCAGGACCGGGGTGCGGCTGGTCGTGAAGGGCGGCGGTGCGCACGCGATGCTCGTGCGCACCGAGGCGCGGTACCTCGGCGAGCTCGCGGGAGTCAGCGAGTCGACGGTCGACCCGGACGCCGAGCGCCCGCGCCATGCCGCCGCCGGCGTGGCGGGGGGCATGGAGGTCTTCGTGCCGCTGGAGGGTCTCGTCGACTTCGACCGCGAGAGGGCGCGCGTCTCGCGCGAGCTCGCCCGCGTCGGCACGGAACGAGCCGCGCGGAAGGCCAAGCTCGACAACGAGCGGTTCGCCTCCGGCGCCCCCGCCGAGGTCGTCGAGAAGGTGCGCGCCGAGGAGGCGAGGCTCGCCGCCGAGGAGCGCCTCCTGCGCGAGCAGCTCGAGGCCCTCGAGTAGGCGCGGCGGAGCCCTTCATGCCCGCATGGTCCTACGCCGACGCCCTGGCGGCGCTGTCCTCGGCGCTCAAGTTCGGCATCCGCCCCTCCCTGGACGGCATCCGCGCGCTGGCCGCGGGGCTGGGGGACCCGCAGGACGCCTTCCGGTCCGTCCAGGTCACAGGCACGAACGGTAAGACCTCCGTGACGTGGATGCTCTCGGCGCTCCTCGGCGCCCAGGGCCTGCGGGCCGGCGCCTACACGAGCCCGCACCTGCGGTCCTACACGGAGCGCATCGCGATCGACGGCCGGCCCGTGGAGCCCGGAGCGTTCGCAGACGCGATGCGGCGCGTGTGGGAGACGGCCGAGGACGGCCGCCGCACGACCGAGTTCGAGCTGCTCACGGCCGCGGCGCTGCTGCTCTTCGCCGAGCGGGGGGTGCACGTGGCGGTGCTGGAGGTGGGGATGGGAGGGCGGTGGGACGCCACCAGCGTCGTCGCTCCCGCTGTGAGTGTGGTGACGGGCGTGGGGCTCGACCACGCCGAACGCCTCGGCGGCACGCTTGCGGCCATCGCCGAGGACAAGGCCCACGTGATAAAGCGCGCGTCCGCCGCTGTCGTCGGCCCGGGTTGCGGTGACGCGCTGGGCGTGGTCCTCGAACGCGCGCGCCTGATGGGCGCCCCGGCGACGCTCGTGCTGCCGGTCGGCGGCGGCGGCGCGGGGGAGGCATACCGAGAGGTGCGCTTCGACGTGCGCGAGAGGCCCGCCGCGCCGGGTGAGCCCACGCGGCTGCGCGTCGCCGGGCGGGCGGACTACGGCGGGATCGAGGTGTACGCGCCCTCGTACCAGGCGCCCAACGCCGCCGTCGCCGTAGCTGCGGCCGAGGCCGTCGCGGGCGGCGCCCTGGAGGCCGAAGCCGTGCGCAGCGCGCTGGCGGGGGTGCGGTTCCCGGGCCGCTTCGAGCTCGCCTGCCGCGACCCCGTCCCCGTGGTGCTCGACGGGGCGCACAACCCCCAGGCCGCAGCGCGGCTCGCCGGAGCGGTCGAGGAGGCGTTCGGAGCTGCCGCCCCCGACCTGGTCCTCGGCGTCTGCGACGACAAGGACGCCGAAGGGATCGCCGCTGCCCTCGCCCCGGCCGTCCGCCGCTTCGTGTGCACCCGCGCCCCCTCGGCGAGAGCGATGGAGCCGCGCCGTCTCGCCGAGGCGGTCGAGAACGCCACCGGCAGGCGGCCCCTGGTCCGCGGCGCGCTCCCCGACGCGCTGGACGCGGCGCTCGCGCTGCCCGGCAGCCGGGGAGTGCTCGTGGCCGGCAGCCTGTACCTCGCCGGAGCGGCCCGGCAGCTGCTGTGCTGAGGACGCCGCCGCTGCGGTCCACGCCCGGCCGGGACTCGCGTCCGAGGGCGCCCCCTCCACTCAAACCCCTAATCCGACCGCTTGCCGAGGCTGTGGGGCCGCACGCAAGCCAGCCGTTCGCAACGACCATCCGGGGGCCTATCTTCCGACGTACGCAGGTAGGGACGGGCCGCGGCGACGGATCGTTCCCGATGCCGACGTCCCTCCCACCGCTTGGCCCCGCCACGACGAAGGGGAGGACGGAATGAAGTCAGACCTGCAGATCGCCCAGGAAGCGACCATGCGCCTCATCGAAGAGGTGGCGGGCGAGGCCGGCATCCTGGACGAAGAGCTCGAGCTCTACGGCAGGTACAAGGCCAAGGTGGACCTGAGCCTGCTCGGCAGGCTCGCGGACCGTCCGAACGGGCGGTACGTCGACGTGACGGCCGTCACCCCGACGCCGTTGGGTGAGGGCAAGACGGTCACCACGATCGGACTCGGGCAGGCCCTGCGCCACGTCGGCAAGAGGGCCGTCACCTGCATCAGGCAGCCCTCCCTCGGTCCCGTGTTCGGGATCAAGGGCGGCGCGGCGGGGGGCGGCTACTCCCAGGTGCTGCCCATGGAGGACTTCAATCTGCATCTCACCGGTGACGTGCACGCGGTGAGTATGGCGAACAACTTGCTCGCCGCCTACATCGACAACAGCCTCCATTTCCGTAACCCGCTCGGCATGGACCCGCACTCAGTGACTTGGCGGCGCGTCGTGGACATCTCGGACCGCGCACTACGCAACATCGTCGTGGGCCTCGGCAGCAAGGCCGACGGCGTCCCGCGCGAGACCGGCTTCGACATCTCGGTGGCCAGCGAGGTCATGGCGATCCTCGCCATGGCCTGCGACCTCGCGGACATCCGCGCAAGGTGCGGGAGGGTGATCGTCGGGCTGACGTACGACGGTGAGCCGGTCACCGCCGAGCAGCTGAAGTGCGCGGGGTCGATGGCCGTCCTGCTGCGCGACGCGGTCAAGCCCAACCTGCTGCAGAACCTCGAGGGCGGGCCGGTGTTCGTGCATGCGGGGCCGTTCGCCAACATCGCGCAGGGCAACAACTCCATCATCGCCGACAGGATCGCCCTGAAGCTCGGCGAGTACGTGGTGACCGAGTCCGGGTTCGGTGCGGACATGGGGGCGGAGAAGTTCTTCAACATCAAGTGCCGGGCCTCGGGGCTCAAGCCGGACTGCGCCGTCGTGGTCGCGACGGTGCGCGCGCTCAAGACCCATTCGGGCCGCTTCAACGTCGTCCCCGGCAAGCCGCTGGACCCCGCGCTGACCTCCGAGGACCTCGACAGCCTTGCCGAGGGCGTCGGCAACCTCGAGAAGCATGTCGAGAACATGAAGTCCTTCGGCGTGCCGGTCGTGGTCGCCGTGAACCACTTCCCGACCGACACCGAGCGCGAGCACGAGCTCGTTCGCGAGCGGGCGATGGCGGCGGGAGCGGACTTCGCCGTGACGCACAGGATGCACGCGAAGGGGGGAGCCGGAGGCGAGGAGCTCGCCGAGGCGGTGGTGGCGGCGTGCGAGATGCCCAAGCAGTTCCGGTTCACCTATCGCGACGACGTGCCGCTGACGGAGAAGATCGAGGCCATCGCGACGCGCATCTACGGCGCCGACGGGGTGGACTACGCACCGGCCGCCAAGCGCAAGCTCGAGCAGTACACCGAGGCGGGGCTGGCGCGCTTGCCCATCTGCATGGCCAAGACCCACCTGTCGCTCTCCCACGATCCCACGGTGAAGGGGCGGCCGACAGGATGGCGGCTCCCGATCAGGGACGTCCGGGCCAGCGCTGGGGCGGGCTTCCTCTATCCGCTCTGCGGCGACATGCGCACCATGCCCGGGCTGCCGAGCACGCCGGCGGGGAATCACATCGACCTCGACGATGCCGGCCGCATCGTCGGCCTGTTCTGAGAAGCGACGAGAGGCTTCGGGAAGGAGGCGACTGGTGCCGAAGGTGACCTTCCGAGAGGATGGCTGCGCCATGGAGGTCGACCGCGGGACCACCATCCTGGAGGCCGCCCTGACCGCCGGCGTGCACGTCATCTCCACGTGCGGAGGTGCCGGTACGTGCGGCAAGTGCAAGGTCGCCGTCCTCCAGGGCGAGGTGGACGGAGGCACGAACGGGCGCCTCTCGCCCGAGGAGGCCGCCGCCGGCCTCCGCCTCGCGTGCACCGCACAGGTCACCGGCGACGTCGTCGTCAGCGTCCCGGCCGCGTCGCGGATGACCGCGCGGGAGCCGCACCCGGCCGCCGCGATCGCCGACCGCGCCTTCGAGACCCCGTTCCCCTTGAGGCCGCCCGTCCGCCGCGTGGCCGTACGCGTGACGCCCCCGACCGTCGACGACCCCGCTTCGGACTGCGAGAGGCTGCTGCGCGAGGTGGCGCGCGCCTGCGGGCTGGAGCGGATCGGATCGTCTCTGGAGGCCGTCCGGTCGATACCGCGGGCGTTGCGGGACGGGGACTGGTCCGCGACCGTGCTGCTCGTGGAGGACGGCGCCGGCGGAGGCGAGGTCGTGAGCGCGGAGGCGGGCGAGCTCGCCGGCCGCCAGTACGCGGTCGCGGTGGATCTCGGCACGACTACGGTGGTGAGCGAGGTGATCGACCTCGTGAGCGGCCTGCCGGTCGCGCGGGGGTCCGAGTACAACCGGCAGGCGGTGATGGGTGCCGACGTCATCTCGCGCATCATCGCCACCGAGCGCGACGGGGGCTTGGAGCGCCTCCGCGTCCTGGCGACCGACTCCGTCGAGGAGGCCACTGCCCGCGCCCTGGAGGCCGCCGGCGTCGCCGGCGGTGACGTCGTGGCGTACTACCTCGCGGGGAACACGGTCATGACGCACCTGTTCCTCGGACTCGACCCCGCGACCATCCGCACGGAGCCCTACGTGCCGGCGGCGTCCTCGTTCCCGTGGATGGCCGCCGCGGAGTGGGGCCTCTCGGGAAGCCCGGGCGCCCGCCTGTACGTGCTGCCATGCCCTGCCAGCTACGTCGGCGGCGACATCACGGCGGGAACGCTGGCCTCCGGCCTGGCGCGCGGCGACGAGCTCTCCCTGCTGATCGACATCGGCACGAACGGCGAGATCGTGCTGGGCGACAGCGACTGGCGGATGGCGTGCTCGTGCTCGGCGGGGCCGGCCTTCGAGGGCGGCGGGGTGCTGCACGGGATGCGCGCCACCGACGGCGCGATCGAATCCGTGGTGATCGACCCCGACACGCTCGAACCGAGGCTGGCCACCGTCGGTGGGGCGTCGCCGGTGGGCGTCTGCGGCAGCGGGCTGATCGACACCCTCGCGGAGCTGTCCAGGTGCGGCGCGGTGGACGGCAAGGGGGCGTTCGACCGCGAGCTGGGCGTTTCGCGCATCCGTCCGGGCGAGCACGGCTGGGAGTATGTGCTGGCCTTCGCCGAGGAGACCGAGGAGGCGCGCGACATCGTGCTCACCGAGGTCGACATCGAGAACCTGCTGCGCGCGAAGGCGGCCGTCTTCGCAGGCGTGCGCGTGCTGCTCGGGAGCGTGGGCATCGACGTCTCCGCGATCCAGCGGCTGTTCATCGCGGGGTCGTTCGGGCGCTACCTCGACCTCGACCAGGCCGTCGCCATCGGGTTGCTGCCCGACCTCCCCGAGGAGCGGTTCTCCTACCTCGGCAACGGCTCGCTGCTCGGAGCGCGCGAGGTCGCCATGTCGATGGACGCGCTCGCCGATGCGTCGGGCATCGCGCGGTCCATGACCTACGTCGAGCTCTCCGTCGGCGCGACGTTCATGGACGAGTACGTCTCGGGTCTGTTCCTGCCGCACACGGACGCGTCTCTCTTCCCGTCATGCGCCCGGCCCGGGGTCCGCGCGTCGATCGGGGGTGCCCGATGAGCTTCACGATCGCGTTCGCCGGCAAGGGCGGTACGGGGAAGACGACGCTGGCCGCGCTCGCGGTGCGCGAGCTGACCACGCGTCCGGGGTCGATCCTGGCGGTCGACGCGGACCCCAACGCCAACCTGCACGAGGCGCTCGGCGTGGACGTGGAACGCTCCGTGGGCGAGGTCACGGAGGACCTGATGGGCTCCGTGGACGACCTGCCGCCCGGGATGACCAAGGATGTGTGGATGGAGTACCACATCCAGCAGGTCCTCGCCGAGGGCCCGCGTTTCGACGTGCTCTCGATGGGACGACCCGAGGGGCCCGGCTGCTACTGCTATGCGAACACGCTGGTGCGGCGGTATCTGGACATGCTCGCCGACAGCTACGAGTGGGTCGTGGTCGACAACGAGGCCGGCATGGAGCACCTGAGCCGCCGCACGACGCGGGACGTGGACGCGCTCGTGCTGGTCTCCGATCCGAGCGTGAGGGGCATCCGTATCGCGGCGAGGCTGGCCGGGCTCGCCGACGAGTTGCGCGTCTGCGCGGGGCGCAAGCTGCTCGTCGTCAACCGCGCGCGCGAGCCCCTCGCGCCGGCACTGCTCGCCGAGGCTTCGGCCGCCGGTCTGGCCGTCACCGGGGTGGTGCCGCCCGACGAGCTCATCGCGGAACTCGACCTCGGGGGGCGTCCCACCGTCGAGCTTCCCGCAGCGTCGGAGGCCGTCGGCGCCGTGCGGCGCCTTGTCGACGCCATCTGCGACGCGACCTTGTCCTCGGCCGGAGCGCCGGCCCTCTGCGACGGGAGAGAGACGTGAGCGCCAGGATCATCGACGGGGCCGGCGTCGCCGCCGCCATGCGGCAGCGGCTGGCCGAAGAGGTGTCGCGGATGCGGGCGGGAGGCGTCGAGCCCGCCCTCGCGGTGGTGGTCGTCGGCGACGACCCGGCCTCGCGGGCCTACGTGCGCAGCAAGGAGAAGGCGTGCGCGGAGGTCGGCATCCGCTCCGAGAAGCACGCGATGCCGGCGGGGACCACGCAGGAGGAGCTCCTAGGGCTCGTCGGGCGCCTGAACGAGGACCCGGCCGTCGACGGCATCCTCGTGCAGCTCCCGCTGCCGGACCACATCGACGAGCAGGCCGTGATCCGGGCGATATCGCCGGCCAAGGACGTCGACGGCTTCCATCCCGAGAACATCGGCAACCTGCTGGTGGGCAAGCCGACGTTCGAGCCGTGCACGCCGAGGGGCGTGATGGTGCTCCTGCAGGAGGCGGGCGTGGAGCTCAGCGGCAAGGAGGCCGTGGTCGTCGGCCGCAGCAACATCGTCGGCAAGCCCGTGGCGCTCATGCTGCAGAAGGAGAACGCAACCGTCACCGTCTGCCACACGAGGACCGCCGACGTCGGCTCGCACCTCGCCCGCGCCGACGTGGTCGTGGTGGCCGCGGGCCGCCCCTCGGTGGTCGACGGCACGCACATCAAGGAAGGCGCCGTCGTCGTCGACGTCGGCATCAACCGGGTCGACGGCAAGCTGGTCGGCGACGTCGACTTCGAGAGCGCGGCCCGCAAGGCCTCGGCGATCACTCCCGTGCCCGGGGGCGTCGGTCCGATGACCGTGGCCGTGCTGATGGAGAACACCGTGAAGGCCGCCCGCCAGCGGGCCGGCTCGGCGTGAGGAGGCTACAGATGACGTACCAGGACCCTGTCCAGAGCTACTCGGGCTCGATCCGCGAGGTCGCGCTCGGGGCGGAGGGACGTCAGGTGGTCGCCGGCGGCGCCAGGACCATGCCGTTCTACGCTTTCGACGGGGCGCCGTTCACCCCGCCTCTCATCGCTATGGAGGTCTACGACGCGCGCCCGCACGGCTGGCCGGCGGCGGCCGAGGAGCCCTTCGCGGACGTGCTCGACGACCCGGTGGCCTGGGGGCGGCGCTGCGTGGAGGAGCACGGCGCGGACATGGTGTGCCTGCAGCTGGCCTCCACCGACCCCAACGGCGCCGACGCCCCTCCCGAGGCGGCCGCGGAGGTCGCGCGCAAGGTCGCCGAGGGGGTCGACGCCCCGCTCGTCGTGTACGGCTCGGGCAACGCGATCAAGGACGCCGAGGTCCTCAAGGCCGTGGCCGAGGCCTGCGCCGGCCACGACGTCGTGCTGGGACCGGCCGTGGAGGACAACTACAAGCAGGTCGGCGCGGCGGCGCTGGGCTACTCCCACCTCGTCTCCGGCGAGAGCCCGATAGACGTGAACATGGCCAAGCAGCTCAACATCCTGCTCACGCAGCTCGGCCTGGGGATCGACCGGCTGTTGACCGACCCCTCGGTCGGCGCGCTGGGTTACGGCCTCGAGTACGCCTACACGGTCATAGAGCGGCTCAGGCTCGCCGCTCTCGCGCAGAACGACGCGATGACGCAGAGCCCGATCGTCTGCCAGGTGGGACGCGAGGCATGGCGCGTCAAAGAGGCGCGGGCGAGCGAGGAGGAGGAGCCCTCCTGGGGCGACGCCGGCAAGCGCGGCGTGCTCTGGGAGGCCACCACGGCGCTGTCGCTCGCGCTCGCCGGCGGCGACGTGATCGTGATGCGCCACCCCGACGCCGTCGCGCTGGTGCGCGCCGCGTTCTCGGGGCTGGGGGCGTGAGTCCGGTGACAGGAACGGGAGGCACGAGATGACCGAGCCGACGACGATCGAGGGTGCGGGGCCGCGCAGCATCGACCCCGCGACCCTGGAGATGCTCGAGGTCGCCGAGCGTGAGGGCATCTCCACGATGTTCTCCCGCACCGAGCAGATGAAGCCCTGCCCCACCGGCGCCGAGGGAGCGTGCTGCCAGTACTGCGGCATGGGTCCATGCCGCTTCGGGGGCAAGGACAAGGAGGCCAAGCGCGGCGTGTGCGGTGCCACCCTTGCCACGGTCGCGGCGCGCAACTTCGCCCGCAAGGTGGCGGCGGGGGCATCGGCCCACTCCGACCACGGGCGGGACGTCGCGATCGCGCTGAGCGCGGCCGCGGAGGGCGGGCTCGAGGGCGTGGCCGTCGCCGACGAGGTCAAGCTGTACCGCGTCGCCGGCTACCTCGGCGTGGAGTCGGATGGCAAGGACGTCGCCGCGCTCGCCCGCGAGGTCGCCGAACGCGCCCTCGCCGAGTTCGGCAAGCAGACCGGCGAGCTCGCCTACCTTGCGCGGGCGCCCAAGAAGCGCCAGGAGATCTGGCGCAAGCTGGGGATCGCGCCTCGCGGCGTGGACCGCGAGGTGGTGGAGCTGATGCACCGCACCGGGCCGGGAACGGACCAGGACTACGAGAACATCCTGACGGCGGCCATGCGGACGGCGCTCTCCAGTGGCTGGGGCGGGTCGATGCTCGCGACGGACCTGCAGGACGTGCTGTTCGGCACGCCGACCGCGCTCCGCAGTTCGGCGAACCTCGGCGTGCTGAAGGACGACCACGTCAACATCATCATCCACGGTCACGAGCCGCTCCTGTCGACCATGGTCGTGCAGGCGGCGCGGGAGCCCGGGATGATCGAGCTCGCCAGGGGTGCCGGCGCCGCCGGGATCAACCTCGCGGGGATCTGCTGCACGTCCAACGAGGTGCTCATGCGGCAGGGTGTCCCGCCGGCGGGCAACACGCTCCAGCAGGAGCTCGCGATCCTGACCGGCGCGGTCGAGGTGATGGTCGTCGACGTGCAGTGCGTGTTCCAGGGCCTCGGCGAGGTGGCCGGCCACTTCCACACGAAGCTCATCAGCACGTCTCCGAAGGCGAAGCTGGGCGGAGGGGCCATCCACGTCGAGCTGGACGAGGAGCGCCCCCTGGAGGTGGCGCGCGAGATCGTACGCACGGCGATCGCCAACTACGCGAACCGAGGCGAGGTGCGTATCCCCGCACACTCGAGCGAGCTCGTCGCCGGCTTCTCCCACGAGTACATCCGCTACATGCTCGGCGGGAAGCTGCGCGCGTCGTTCAGGCCGCTGAACGACAACGTGGCGAACGGCCGCATCCGCGGTCTCGCCGCCGTCGTCGGGTGCAACAACCCGCGGGTCCCCCATGATGCCGGCATAGTCGGCGTCGTCCGGGAGCTCATCGCGAACGACGTCCTCGTCGTCGCCACCGGCTGCGCGGCGATCGCCGGCGGCAAGCACGGTCTGCTCGCCCCCGAGACGATGGAGGCGGCGGGGCCGGGGCTGCGGGAGGTGTGCGACACGGTCGGCATACCGCCCGTCCTGCACCTCGGCTCCTGCGTGGACAACTCGAGGATCCTGACGATCCTCTCCGAGGTCGTCGAGGAGGGCGGCCTGGGCGAGGACATCTCGGATCTCCCCGCCGTGGGCATCTGCCCCGAGTGGTACAGCGAGAAGGCCCTCGAGATCGCCACGTACTGCGTCGCATCGGGGGCGTACGTCATCTTCGGCGGCGTGGGTTCCCCGGTGGGCGGCAGCGACGAGGTCGTGCGGCACATGCTCGACGGGTGGGAAGGGCAGGTCGGCGGCAAGCTCGCGTTCATCTCGGAACCGGCGGACATCGTGACCAGCGCCCTGGACCATATCGACGCCAAGCGGGCGGCCCTGGGCATCGACGTCCCCGCCGAGCGCGTCCTCTACGACATGCAGATGAGGAGGGAGCTCGATGTCTAGGATCATCGCCGCCTCGGCCATCGGCGGCGCCCACGAGCTCGTGGAGCGCGCCGCCTCGGCCGTCGCCGCCGCCAAGGAGTCGCTGTCCGCCGACACCCGGATCGAGTTCCCCAACACCGCCTACTACCTGCCCGTCATCCACGGGCTCAGCGGGGAGAAGGTGGAACGCCTCTCGGACATGGACCTCGTGGTGGACATGGCGCGCGAGCTCCTGCCCGACGCGCCGGCGGAGCGCGTTTGGCTGCCCTACCTGGGCGGCACGCTGGACGCCGGCATCGCGGCGCTCTTCGCCGAAGAGCTGCTGGAGGCGCTCAAGTACGTCACGGGCCCGTCTCCGGTCGACGGCATATGGCTGGGAGCCGCCGACGACGTGATCATGCGCGCCAAGGGCGTGGAGTTCGTGGACGGTTCCGCGCCCGGCTTCGCGGCCGTCGCGGGCACCGCGCCGGATGCGGCGACCGCCGCGAAGCTCGCTCGCGAGATGCAGGAGAAGGGCCTGTACGTGTTCATGGCCGGCCACCATCGCGGCACGTCCTTCGCGGAGCAGCTCGCCGAGGAAGGAGTGCAGCTGGGCTGGGACACACGGCTCGTCCCCTTCGGCAAGGAGATCACCGCCCACATCTACTCCCTGGGCTTCGCCACGCGGGCGGCGATGGCCTTCGGCGGTATCGCGCCGGGCGACTACGAGCGCATCCTGCGCTACAACAAGAACCGCGTCTTCGCGTTCGTCATGGCGCTGGGCGAGGTGACCGACGAGTGGTACGCCACCGCCGCCGGCGCCATCTCCTACGGATTCCCGACGATCGCCGACAGCGACATACCCGAGATCCTTCCGACGGGCGTGTGCACGTACGAGCACGTCGTGTCGAACATCCCTCTCGACGAGATCGTGCAGCGGGCCATCGAGGTGCGCGGGCTCAAGATCAAGGTGACCGAGATACCGATCCCGGTGGCCTACAGCCCGGCCTTCGAGGGCGAGCGCATCCGCAAGGAGGACACGTACGCCGAGATGGGAGGCGGTCGCTCCCCGGCCTTCGAGTGGCTGAGCGTGCGCGATTCCAGCGAGGTGACCGACGGCCGCATCCACGTCGAGGGGCCCGACCTCGACGGCGTCGAGGCCGGGTCGAAGTTGCCGCTGGGCCTCTTGGTCACGGTCGCGGGGCGCAAGATGCAGTCCGATTTCGAGCCGGTCGTCGAGCGCCAGTTCCACCACCTGATCAACTACGCCGAGGGCGTGTTGCACATCGGGCAGCGCGACATGGTGTGGATGCGCGTGTCCAACGCCGCGTTCCAGAAGGGCTTCAGGCTGGCGCACCTCGGCGAGATCCTGCGGGCGAAGCTGCTCGAGGAGTTCTCGGCGATCATCGACAAGGTCGAGGTGACGGTGTTCACGCGCGCCGAGGACGTCGAGCGCGTGATGGCTGAGGCGCGCGAGTCCTACGAGGCCCGCGACGCGCGGATGGCCGGTCTCACCGACGAGTCGGTGGAGGACTTCTACTCCTGCAGCCTGTGCCAGAGCTTCGCACCCAACCACATCTGCATGATCACTCCGGAGCGGCTGGGGCTGTGCGGGGCGTACAACTGGCTCGACGGGAAGGCCTCCTACGAGCTCAACCCCTCCGGTCCGAACCAGCCGGTGCCCAAGGGCGAGACCATCGACCTCCGGACCGGACAGTGGGCCGGCATCAACGAGTTCGTGCACGAGCGTTCCAACCGCACCGTCGAGCGCTTCAACGCCTACTCGCTCATGGAGCACCCGATGACGTCCTGCGGCTGCTTCATGTGCATCGTCGCCGTCCTGCCCTCGTGCAACGGCGTGATGATCGTCAACCGCGAGCACTCCGGCATGACGCCGTGCGGCATGAAGTTCTCCACCCTGGCGGGCACGGTCGGCGGCGGCGTGCAGATGCCGGGGTTCATGGGCATCGGGCGAGGCTACGTCAGCTCGAAGAAGTTCATCCAGGCCGAAGGCGGTCTGCACCGCGTGGCATGGATGACGAGCGAGTTGAAGGAGGCCCTGCGGCCCCAGCTCCAGCGTCGCTGCGAGGAGCTGGGCACGCCGGAGTTCCTCGACATGATCGCCGACGAGAGCGTCGGCGAGACCGAGGAGGCGGTCCTCGAGTTCATGACCGAGGTGGGCCACCCTGCACTGACGATGGACCCGCTGTTCTGAAGCGGCGGGAGGACCGGTTCGGCGCGGCTGCGGCGGGCGCGACGAGAGGACGGAAGAGATGGCACTGAGCGGACTGGACATCTTCAAGAAGCTCCCGAAGACCAACTGCGGGGACTGCGGCGTGCCGACCTGCCTGGCGTTCGCCATGAAGCTCGCCGCCAGTCAGGCGGAGCTCACGGCCTGTCCCCACGTGTCGGAGGAGGCTGCCGCGGAGCTCTCCGACGCCAGCGCGCCGCCCATCCGAGGCGTCACCGTCGGCGTCGGGGAGCGCGCCTTCAAGGTGGGCGAGGAGACGGTGTTGTACCGTCACGACCGCACCTTCGTCAACCCGACCGCCTTCGGCGTGCTCGTCGACGCGGCGTCGCCGGACGAGGAGATCGAGGCCCGGGTGCGCGAGGCGGACTCGCTGGGCTTCGAGCGCGTGCAGCAGCACCTGTCGGTGAGCTGCCTCGTCGTGCGGTCCTCGGGGGAGGCGGCGCGCTTCCGGGAGGTCGTCTCGCGCGTCTCGTCGCTCACCGACCTGCCGCTCGTGCTCTCCGCGGAGGCCGCGGCGGAGATGGAGGCGGCGCTGTCCGAGGCCGCCGCGTCCCGGCCGCTGCTGCACGGGGCCACCGCGGAGAGCCTGGACGCGATGGCGGAGCTCGCCAAGCGCCACGAGTGCCCTCTCGCGCTGCGCGGCACCGGCGACCTTGCCTCCCTTGCCGCGACGGCGGAACGGGCCGCGGAGGCCGGATGCAAGGACCTCGTGCTCGACCCCGGCTCGGCGACGGCCGCGGACGGGTTGCGCGACCTCGTCTTCATCCGTCGCTCGGCCCTGGAGCGGAAGTTCCGGGCGCTGGGCTACCCCGTCATCACCTTCCCGGCGCTTCACTCCGGCGGCGACCCCATGCTCGAGGCGATGTACGCCGCGACGCACGTCGCCAAGTACGCGGGGATCGTCGTGCTCTCCGGGGCCGAGCCCTGGCGGATGCTGCCGCTGCTGGTGCTCAGGCAGAACCTGTACACGGATCCCCAGCGCCCGATGCAGGTCGAGCAGCGCGTCTACGACATCGGCTCGCCGGATGCCGATGCGCCCCTGCTCGTCACTACGAACTTCTCGCTCTCGTACTTCATCGTCTCCTCCGAGGTGGAGGCCAGCGGGATCCCCGCGCACCTCGGCGTGGTGGACGCCGAGGGGCTCTCCGTGCTCACCGCGTGGGCGGCGGGCAAGTTCGTCCCCGATTCCATCGCCGCCTTCCTCAAGGGGAGCGACGTCACGGACCGGCTGTCGCACCGGCGGGTGATCATCCCCGGGCTCGTCGCACAGATCAGCGGCGAGCTCGCGGAGTGCCTCGGCGACAGCTGGGAAGTGACCGTGGGCCCCGCGGAAGCCGCTGACATACCCGCGTTCCTGAGACAGCTCCAGACGACGGCCTAGGGGTGGTTGGGATGCTCGGACTCGATGGGATCATGGTGCCGTCACCGCCTACGGAGGTCTGGTCCCCGTGCCGGGCGGCATGTCCGGCCCGCGTGGACGTGCCGCGGTACCTCGCGCTCGCCTCCGAAGGCCGTTTCGACGAGGCACTGGCGGTGGTCCTGGAGAACAACCCGCTGCCGGCCGTGTGCGGCCGCGTGTGCGAGCACCCGTGCGAGGACGCGTGCCGGCGACGCGCGCTGGACGAGTCCCTGGCGATCGCGGCCGTGAAGCGCGCGGTCGCCGACCACGGCCGGTATCCTCGACCGAAGCAGAAGCTGGAACAGGCCACGCAGGTCGCCGTCGTGGGCTCCGGACCCGCAGGGCTCACCGCCGCGTACGACCTGGTGCGCCTGGGCTACCGCGTGTTCCTGTTCGAGGCGCGTCCCGAGCTCGGTGGCATGCTGCGCTACGGCATCCCCCCGTACCGGCTGCCCAAGGAACAGCTCATGCGGGACATCCAGCACGTCCTGGACAGCGGCGTGAGGGCCGTGACGAACGCCCGGATCGGACGGGACATCGACATGGAGTGGCTCGTCGAGACGTTCCAGGCGGTCGTGCTCGCACCGGGGCTGCAGGCCAGCCGCCTGCTGCCCGTGGACGGCGCGGACCTGCCCGGCGTCGTCGGGGCCATGCAGTTCCTCGGCTCGGTCAACGACCGGCGCCCCCCGGAGCTGGAAGGCTCCGTGGTGGTGATCGGCGGAGGCAACGTGGCCGTCGACGCGGCGAGGACGGCGGTGCGCCTCGGGGCCGGCTCCGTGCGGATGGTCTGCCTCGAGCAGCGCGACGAGATGCCGGCCTCCGCCCAGGAGGTGAGCGAGGCCGAGGAGGAGGGGGTGGAGATCCACGCCGGCTTCGGTCCCGTGGCCGTGCGCGGGACGCAGGGCGCCGAGGGCGTCGAGGTGAAGAGGTGCGTGGCGGTCTTCGACGAGAGCGGGCGCTTCGCCCCCCGGTTCGACGAGAGCGACACGGCGTTCCTGCAGGCCGACACGGTGGTGCTGGCGGTCGGGCAGGCCGCCGAGCTGGAGGGGCTGGAGGCGGAGGTCGGCCCGCGCGGGCTCATCTCCACCGAGGAGCGAACGCAGGAGACCCTCCCCGGCATCTACGCCGCGGGTGACGCGCTGTCGGGGCCGGCGCGCGTCGTGGACGCGATCGGCTCGGGGCACCGGGCCGCGGCGGCGGTCCACGCGTCGCTCTCCGGTGACACGGAGCCGCTGCGCGCGCTCGACGCCGATCCGCCGGCGCTCGGCGAGGTGCCGGCTCGGGTGGCGGAGCACCTTCGTCTGGCTGGACGCGTGAAGGTCTCTCGTCTGTGCCCCGAGGCGCGCGTGGCCTGCTTCGAGGAAGTGGAGGGCGGGTTCGACCAGAACCAGACGCGTCTCGAGGCGCACCGCTGTCTCTCCTGTGCCGGCGGCGCGCGCGTGAGTACCGCCAAGTGCGCGGTCTGCCTCACGTGTGTGAGGGTCTGCCCGTACCAGGTGCCCCGGGTCGGTGCGGACGGCTACCCGTACATGCCTCCCGAGGAGTGCCGGGCGTGTGGCGCGTGCGCCTCGGCGTGCCCGTCGCAGGCCATCTCGCTCTCGCCGTACCTGCAACTGGAGCTCCCGTCCCGACTCCCCGGCGGATCCGCGCCTGCTCCCGAGGAGGGTGCCGGACGGGGTCGCGAGGAGGTCGTGTTCGCCTGCTCCGTCTCGGCGCTCACGCTGACCGGGGACGCCGTCGTGGTGCCCTGCCTGCTGCAGGTCAGCGAGAACGCGGCGTTCGCCGCGCTCGACATGGGCGCCGGCAGGGTGACCTTCGCCCCGTGCCTGGGCCGGCAGTGCGCTCACGGCGAGGCTTCGGACCTGGTCGTTGCGCACCTCGGCCGCATCGCTCGCGCCGCGAGGGAGTACGGGTTCGAGGGCCGCCTGGTGGTGCGGCCGGAGGAGTCGGCCGCTTTCGGCTATCCCGTCGCCGCCCCCGGCACCCTGGCCCACGCGGGAGGTGACGCGCCGTGATCGTCGTCCGCAGGAAGCCGCTCGGGGACATACGCAGGATGATCGAGGGCCATGAGCGGGTGGCGCTCGTGGGGTGCAACACGTGCGCGGCCGTCTCGCTCGCCGGCGGGGCCAAGGAGGTGGAGTCGCTGGCGACCGCCCTGCACATCGCGGACGGGGGTAACGGCCGCGAGAGGCGGTTCCGCACCGAGGTGCTGCAGCGCCAGTGCGAGCCCGAGTACGTGTCCCAACTCGACGTCGAGGATCTCGACGCCGTGGGATCGCTGGCCTGCGGAGCCGGCGTGGCGCTCATGGCGGAGATGCTCGGCCGTCCCGTGTATCCGGTGCTCGACACGCTGTTCATCGGAGCGGCACGAGGTGTGGCGAGCTGGCGCGAGGAATGCGCCGCCTGCGGCGACTGCGTCCTCGGCGAGACAGCCGGCATATGCCCCGTGGCTCGCTGCGCGAAAGGGATCCTCAACGGCCCCTGCGGCGGCATGGAGGCGGGCATGTGCGAGGTCGACCCCCGCAGGCCGTGCGCCTGGGTGGACATACACGCCCGTCTGGAGTCCCTCGGGCGCATCTCCTCGATCGACACCATCCTGCCGCCAAAGGACCACTCTCGGCGCTCCTCGTGCGGGACGCTCGACCTGTGGAGCGAGGAGGAGGAGGAGGCGTCGTGAGCCTGCGCGAGACGCTGGAGAGCGGGCGGTTCGCGGTCACGGCCGAGGTCGGTCCGCCCAAGGGTGTCGACGTCGAGAGGATGCTCGAGGTCGCCGAGCGCCTCCGCGGCCGAGTGACGGCGATCAACGTGACCGACAACCAGTCAGCCGTCATGCGGATGAGCACGCTGGCCGCGTGCGGGCTCCTCCAGGAGCGCGGGCACGAGACGGTCTTCCAGGTGACGTGCCGCGACCGCAACAGGCTGGCGCTGCAATCGGATCTCCTCGGCGTATGGGCGCTGGGAGTGCGCAACGTGCTCGCCCTCACGGGCGACCACCCGCGCGCCGGCGACCATGCAGGCGCGTGCCCCGTCTACGACCTGGAGTCCGTGCAGCTGCTCTCGGCGATCTCGTCGCTCAACGAGGGACGGGACATGGCAGGCGGCGAGCTCTCCCAGGCGCCGGAGCTGTTCGCCGGGGCCGTCGTGACCCCGGAGGCCGAGCCGCTGGAGCCCCAGATGCGCAAGTTCGAGAAGAAGGTCCGCGCGGGTGCCCGCTTCTTCCAGACGCAGGCCGTCTACGACGTGGACCGGTTCGAGGCGTTCATGGAGCGCGCGCGGGGACACGGCGTGCCCGTCCTGGCCGGGATCCTGCTGCTCCGCTCCGCAAGGATGGCGGTCTTCCTGAACGAGAAGGTCCCGGGCGTCCGCGTGCCGGAGGCGTTCGTCCGTCGGCTGGAGGAGTCGGACAAGCCGGCCGAGACCGGCATCCGCATCGCGGGGGAGATCATCCGTGCGCTGCAGCCCTGCTGCGACGGGGTTCACGTGATGGCGGTGGGTGCGGAGCATCGGGTCGTGGACGTGCTCGACGCGGCGGGCCTGTGAGAGGAGGCGAGCGTAAGCGGTGAGGATCGCGGTCTCAGGCAAGGGAGGCGTGGGCAAGACCACGCTCGCCGCGGCGCTCGCTCTGACCTGGGCGCGGGACGGCCGCCGCGTCTACGCCGTGGACGCGGACCCGGACGCGAACCTCGCCGAAGCCCTGGGTGCGACGCCCGAGGAGGCCGAACGCTGCCTTCCCCTGTCGCATCTGGCCGACGTCATCGAGGAGCGTACCGGGGCACGGCCGGGCGCGGGCGGGATGTTCCGGCTGGACCCGGAGGTGGACGACATCCCCGACGCCTACTCCGTGGAGGTCGACGGCGTCCGCATCCTGCGGATGGGCACGGTCGAGCGCGGCGGGAGCGGCTGCATGTGCGCCGAGAGCGTCTTCCTCCGCGCCGTGGTCAGCCGGCTGCTGGCCGACGAGGAATCGGTCGTCGTCATGGACATGGAGGCGGGCCTGGAACACCTCGGGCGCGGGACGGCGGACGCCGTGGACGCGTTCGTCGTAGTCGTCGAGCCTGGGTCGCGCAGCGTCGCGACGGCCGGGGCGGTCCGCAGGCTCGCGAGCGACCTCGGCGTGCCCCGGGTCGTGGTCGTGTGCAACAAGGTGCGCTCGGCCGAGGACGAGGAGTATCTCCGCGCGGCGCTCGGCGACGAGCCTTTCGCGTGGCTACCCGACAGCGACGCGATCCGCATGGCGGACCGCGGACGGCGGACACCGCTGGACGCCGACGCGACGTTCGCGGAGAAGGTCAGGACGCTGGCGGGCGGGATCATCGATCACATCGAGCGGACGTGAGCGGAGGCGGACATGCTGGTCATCGGCGAGAAGATCAACGTGATGAGCAAGACGATCGGCCCGGCGATCAAGGAACGTGACCCCGTCCCGATCCGGGAGGCCGCGACCGAGCAGGCGGAAGCGGGCGCGGAGATGCTGGACCTGAACCTCGGGCCGGCGACCAGGGGCGGACCTGAGATGATGGAGTGGCTGGTGAACACGGTCCAGGACGCCGTGGACGTGCGGCTCTGCCTGGACACCACCAACGTCGAGGCGATAGAGGCGGGCCTGCGGGCGTGCCGCAAGCGCCCGATGATCAACTCGACCTCCGCTGAGCGCGCGCGGCTGGAGCGCCTGATGCCCCTGGCCGCACAGTACGAGGCGGACATCATCGGGCTGGCCATGACCGAGGCGGGCGTCAGCCGCGACTGCGGAGAGCGCGTCGCTGCCGCGGCCGAGATCATGGCCGCGGCCCAGGAGTTCGGCGTGCCGCTGGATCGCGTGTACCTGGACCCGCTGCTGCTGCCCGTCTGCGTCGCACAGCAGCAGGCCACGGAGGCCCTGGAGGCCATCCGGCTGTTCAAGCAGCTCAGCGAGCCGCAGATGAAGACCGTCGTCGGCCTCTCCAACATCTACAACGGTTGCCCGCCGGAGGTGCGCACCCCTCTGGCCGCGGCGTACGCCGTGATGCTCGCGCAGGCCGGCCTCGACGCGATGATCGCGGATCCTCTCGACGAGGGGCTGACGGCGGCCCTGAAGTCGATGCGCATCCTGAGCAACGAGACCCTGTATTGTCACTCGTATCTGCAATGAGCCGGCGGATCGAGCCGGCGACGCGTAGGAGGCACGCGATGGACGAGCGGACGAGACTCCTCGAGGAGGTGCTGCTCCGGCATGGGGAAGACCGGGGCGGTCTCATCGCCGTGCTCCAGGAGGCGCAGCACATCTTCGGCTTCCTGCCCGAGGAGGTCCTCGACCGCATCGCGGAGGCCCGAGGAGTCACTCCGGCGGCCGTCTATGGCGTCGCCACGTTCTACTCGCGCTTCCGCTTCGAGCCGCACGGCGGTGTCGTCGTCAAGATCTGCCACGGGACCGCGTGCCACGTGCGTGGCGCTCCCGAGGTCACCAGGGCGGTGCAGGAGGTCCTCGGGGTGGAACTCGGCGAGACCACCGAGGAGGGTGACGTCTCTCTCGAATCCGTCGCCTGCCTGGGCTGTTGCGGCCTGGCTCCGGTGATGATCGTCGGCGAGAAGACGTACGGTCCCGCCACGCCCGGCGTGGCCCGCGGACTCGTGACCGACCTGCGGGACGAGGGGTGAGTGAGGTGAGGGCGGTCGCGCACGTCGCAGTGGAGAGGGTCCCGAGCACGCGGGTCGTCACCGTGTACGTCTGCACGAGCTCCGGCTGCGCGATGAACGGCTCGCTGGAGGTCGCCTCCGCGCTGGAGGAGGCGGCGCTCGTCCACGGGGAGGGGCGCGTCCGCGTCGTCCGCACGGGCTGTCACGGGATATGCCAGCAGGGACCCGTCGTGCGCGCCGACCCCGCGCGCGTCCTGTTCCCGCGCGTCGCGCCCACCGACGCCGCCGACGTCGTCCGCCGGCTCGCGTCCTCGCCCGACGGGACGCCCCTGGACGATGCCCCCGCCGGCCCACCGGCGCTGCCCTACGACGAACTGCCGTTCAATCGGAGGCAGACGCGCATCGTCCTGCGCAACTGCGGCATGGTCGATCCCGAGGACCTCGACGACGCGCTCGTCCACGGGGGGTACGCGGCACTCCGGCTGGGTCTCTTCTACATGTCTCCCGAGCAGGTGATCCAGACGGTGTCCGACGCGGGCTTGCGCGGCCGCGGCGGGGCGGGCTTCCCGACGGGCACGAAGTGGCGCCTGGCACGGGCCGCGGCCGGCTCGCCCAAGTACTTCATCTGCAACGGCGACGAGGGTGACCCGGGCGCGTTCATGGACCGCGCGGTGCTCGAGAGCGACCCTCACGCCGTCCTGGAGGGCATGGCGCTCGCGGCGTACGCCGTGGGCTGCTCGCGGGGGTACGTCTACGTCCGCGAGGAATACCCGCTGGCCGTGACGAGGGTGAGACACGCGATCGAGCAGGCCGAGGAGCGCGGGCTGCTCGGCGAGGACGTGATGGGCTCGGGGTTCTCGTTCCAGGTCCGGGTGAAGGAGGGGGCGGGAGCGTTCGTATGCGGCGAGGAGACCGCGCTCCTCGCTTCGATCGAAGGACGGCGCGGCATGCCCAGGATCCGGCCGCCGTATCCGGCCCAGAGCGGGCTGTGGGGCAAGCCGACCTGCGTGAACAACGTCGAGACGCTGGCCACTGTCCCCTGGATCGTGCTGAACGGCTCCGAGTCCTACGCCAGGATAGGCACCGAGCAGAGCCGGGGGACCAAGGTGTTCGCCCTGACCGGGGCAGTCACGACCGCCGGGCTGGTCGAGGTGCCCATGGGGACCACCACCCTACGGGAGCTCGTCGAGGAGATCGGCGGCGGGGTGCCTGACGGCGAGTGCAAGGCGGTGCAGATCGGGGGGCCGTCCGGCGGATGCATCCCAGCCGAGCTGCTCGACACCCCGATCGCGTTCGAGACGCTCACCGAAGCCGGAGCGATCGTCGGTTCCGGCGGGGTGGTCGTCCTGGACCAGGGGACCTGCATGGTCGACCTCGCCCGCTTCTTCCTCGAGTTCACGCAGCGGGAGTCGTGCGGCAAGTGCGTGCCCTGCCGGATCGGCACGAAGCGCATGCTCGAGATCGTGACCCGTATCGTGGAAGGCCGCGGAGCACACGGCGACCTGGAGCTGCTCGAGGGTCTCGCGGGCGCGGTGAAGGCGGGTTCGCTGTGCGGCCTCGGTCAGACCGCGCCCAACCCCGTGCTGACGTCACTGAGGTACTTCCGCCAGGAGTACTGGGAGCACATCGAGGAGGGGCGCTGCCGGGCAGGCTACTGCAAGGCGCTGGCGACGTACGTGGTGGACGCCGAGCTCTGCCGCGGCTGTGGCGCGTGCGTCCGGGTCTGTCCCGTCGGCGCCATCTCCGGCGAGCGCAAGGAGCCCTACGTCATAGACGCGGAGCGCTGCACCCGTTGCGGCGCCTGCGAGTCGCAGTGCAAGCTGGCGGCCATCGTCAGAGCCTGATGCGAGGAGGTGACGAGGAGTGAGCGACGGCGAGCAGAAGGCGAGCGGCCGAGGACCGTCCGGTACGGCGGCGGCGGTCGAGACCGTCACCCTGGAGGTCGACGGACGCACCCTCACCGCCGCCGCGGGCAGCTCGCTCCTCGAGGTGTGCCGCGAGGCGGGCATCCCGGTCCCGACGCTGTGCCACGACCCCCGGCTGGAGGCGTGGGGGGGGTGCAGGCTGTGCATGGTGGAGGTCGAGGGCGCGCGGGGTCCCGTGGCCTCCTGCTCGACGCCGGCCGCCGAGGGCATGGTCGTCAGGACGGACAGCGAGAGGGTGCTGGAGCTGCGCCGCACTATAGTCGAGCTGCTCCTGTCCGACCACGCGATGGAGTGCATGACTTGCGAGAGGAACGGTGCCTGCGCGTTGCAGGACGCCGCCTATGAGCTGCAGGTGACGGAGACGCCGTACGTCGGGGAACGCAACGAGGCCCCCGTGGACGAGCGCGACGCGCTGATACTGCGGGACCCGGCGAAGTGCGTGCGCTGCGGCAGGTGCATCAGGATATGCGAGGAGGTCCAGGCGGTGGGGGTGCTCGCCTGGGTGGGTCGCGGCTTCGAGACGCGCGTGGGAACGGCGTTCGAGCGCGAACTCACGGACGTGGGCTGCGAGTCCTGCGGGCAGTGCGTCTCCACGTGCCCGGTCGGTGCGCTGACCGCCCGTTCGCGCCGCTTCGCCGGCAGGATGTGGGAGACGAAGACCACGGAGACGGTCTGCGGGTACTGCGGCGTCGGGTGCACCCTGCTGCTCGAGACGCGCGGGCAGGAGGTCGTCGGCGTCTCCTCGCCGCTGGACAGGGGCGTGAGCGGCGGCAACCTCTGCGGCAAGGGACGCTTCGGCTTCGGCTTCATCGGACACCCCGAGCGGCTCACCGACCCTCTCGTGCGGCGGGACGGTGAGTTGGTGCCCGTCGGCTGGGACGAGGCCCTGCCTCTGGTGGCGGACCGGCTGCGAGCCCTCCGCGAAGCCCGCGGTCCCGACGCGATCGGAGGATTGGCGTCGGCCAAGTGCACGAACGAGGAGAACTTCCTGTTCCAGAAGCTCATGCGCACCGCGATCGGCACGAACAACATCGACCATTGCGCCCGCCTTTGACACAGCTCGACGGTGGCCGGTCTGGCCGCCTCGTTCGGCAGCGCGGCGATGACCAACCCGATAGCGGACCTGCGCAACGCGCGGACGATCCTGGTCGTGGGCTCCAACACCACCGAGACCCACCCGGTGGTGGCGCTGGAGCTGAAGCGTGCCGCGCGTGAGGGAGCGCGGCTCGTCGTGGTCGATCCTCGCCGCGTCCGCCTCGTCGATCACGCCGAGGTGTGGCTGGCTCCGCGTCCCGGTACCGACACGGCGCTCGTCAACGGGATCATGCGGGCGATCCTCGACGCCGGCATGCAGGACGAGGCGTTCATCGCCTCGCGCACGGAGGGGTTCGAGCGGCTTCGCGAGCGGCTCGCCGACTACCCTGTAGAGCGCGTCTCGCTGATCACCGGCGTGGCCGAACGGGACATCCGGTGCGCCGCCGAGGCGTACGGGTCCGCCGAGGCCGCATCGATCGTGTACTGCATGGGGGTCACCCAGCACGAGTCGGGGACCGCTCAGGTGCGGGCTCTGGCCGACCTCGCCATGCTCACCGGCAACGTCGGCAGGCCGGGAACGGGCGTGAACCCGCTGCGCGGCCAGAACAACGTCCAGGGAGCCTGCGACATGGGATGCCTGCCGGACATGCTGCCCGGCTACGCTCGCGTCACCGACACCCGCGCCGTGCAGCGGTTCGAGAGCATGTGGGGCCGCTCCCTGCCCCGCGAGCCCGGTCTCACGCTCGTCGAGATGTTCGCCTCGGCCCGCGAAGGGGACCTCAAGGCGATGTACGTGATGGGGGAGAACCCCGTGCTCTCCGACCCGGATCAGTCGCACGTCATCGAGGCGCTGTCCTCTCTGGAGTTCCTGGTGGTGCAGGACGTCTTCTTGACCGAGACCGCGGAGCTGGCGGACGTCGTCCTGCCGGCGGCGTGCTTCGCGGAGAAGAACGGCACGTTCACCAACACCGAGCGACGGGTGCAGCGGCTGCGTCGGGCGGTGTCGCCGCCGGGTCACGCGCGGCCGGACCGGAGGATACTGAGCGAGCTCTCCACGCTCCTCGGCGCGCCGGAGCACTACCGCTCCCCACGCGAGATCATGCGGGAGATCGCCGCCGTCACCCCCATCTACGCCGGCATCTCCTACCGCCGTCTCGACCAGGGCGGAATACAGTGGCCGTGTCCGGACTCCGGCCATCCCGGTACCCCGATCCTGCACGTCGAAGCGTTCACCAGGGGCAAGGGCGAGTTCGCCGCGGTCGAGTACGTCCAGCGGGCGCGCACGTCGCCCGACGGACAGGACGGCATGGAGATGACGCTCACGACCGGACGCACCTCGCTCGACTACCACGGGGGCACGATGACGCGGCGTTCGGCGCTCGGCCCCGTGCTGGGCGGCGCGGCGGCGGAGATGCACCCCGACGATGCCGAGCGCCTCGGCGTGACCGACGGCGACCTCGTCGAGGTGGCCGGCGAAGGCGGCGTGCTGGAGGTACCCGTCCGTGTGTCGGGCCGCTCCCCGGCAGGTGTCGTGTTCCTGTCCATCCACGACGCGAGGTCCCCGGTGAACCGGGTCATCGGCGTGCGTCTGGACCCCGTGTCCAAGATCCCCGCGCTCAAGCGCGTGCCCGTGAGGGTGCGAAGAGCGACCGCGTAGCGCCGCCCGCACGCCCGGCGGCGTCTCCGTGTCCGCCCCGGCCTCCTCGGGCCGCCGTCCGTCGTCCGCGTTCGGCTACACTTCGACGGGGCGGGGCGAGCAGGTGAGGACGGGAAGGAGGCGGAGCCGTGAGGGTGACGGACGTCGTGGGGTACGCCGTGGCACTGTCGTTCCTCGCAGCCAGCGCCGCACTGCACGCCTTCGCCGACGCGCGTCCCGTCGCCGCGCGGGACTCCGTTCGCATGGCGCTCGTCGCTCTCGGGGGGGCGAACGCCGTGGGCGCGGCGTTCTTCTCGTTCCGCATGCTCGCCGGGAACGTCCTCGCGGGCACGCTCGCGGCCTTCGTCGTCGCGGTCGCCCCGCTGGCGGCTCGCCTCGCTACGACGGCGGCTCTCGCCCGGGAGAGCGCCCGGCTCCGCGCGCTCTCGGAGGGGGTCGCGGACTGGGAGCCCGGCGGCGGCGAGGCGGGGACCGCGGGGATAGCGATGTCGCAAGCGCGCTCCCGAGGCGTCATCCGGCTGCCCGGCGAGGCGCTGGTGGTCCTGGTAGGCGCCGCGGGCTGCGGGAAGACGTCGTTCGCGGCGCGCAACTTCCGGCCGTCGGCGACGGTGTCCTCGGACGAGTTGCGGGAGCGCGTCTCCGACGACCCCACCAAGGCCTCCGCCGACGCGTTCAAGCTCATGTACCAGATCGTGGGGATGCGTCTGAAGCACCGGCGGCTGACGGTGGTGGACGCGACCAACGTGACCGCCGACAAGCGGGCGGAGCTGCTCGCCATATCGCGGCATCACCGCCGGCCGGCCGTCGCCATCGTGCTGGACCTCCCCGAGGAGCTGTGCCTCGAGCGCAACGAGGCCCGGGCCGGGCGCAAGGTCCCGGTGGCGGCAGTACGGGGGCAGCTGCGCCACCTGCGCCACTCGCTGCCGGGCCTGCCCGAGGAGGGGTTCACGTCGGTCCACGTCCTGCGGACGCCCGAGGAGCTGGCCGAGGCGCGGGTCGAGGTGGTCGAGCCGGAGGACGGGCAGGGAAGCGGCGTGCTCCCTACCTGATCCGGGCGACGCCGGTCTGGCCGCCGTGCTCGGAGCGCCCTGCGCTGATGCGGTTGCGGTCGTCCACGAAGACCACCGTCGGGCGGTGGGAGCGGGCCTCGGCGTCGGCCATCTCGACGAACGTGGCGATGATCACCTTGTCGCCCTCACTCACGCTGCGCGCCGCCGCGCCGTTCACGCACACCACCCCCGAGCCGCGGGCGCCGGGGATCGCGTAGGTCTCGAGCCGAGCGCCGTTGTCCACGTCCCAGATCCATACGGCCTCGTTGGGGAGTATGTCGGCCGCCTCCATGAGGGCGGCGTCGATCGTGACGCTCCCCTCGTAGGAGACGTCGGCCCCCGTGACCGTCGCACGGTGGATCTTTCCGTACATCATCTTGCGTCTCATCGCGTGGGAAGCTCCCAACACCTGGGTACCTACACCGGGCCCGGGTACTCGCCGTGTCGCCGTGACGAGGCCCGGTGGCGGGGGTGATGAGTCATTCTACCCCAGCAGCGCCAAGCCCTTCTTCAGGGGGCGGGTGGTGGCGTCGGAATGGTAGAATCACCTGTCGCCCTGCGGCAGGAGCGGACGACGTTCCCGGCGGAGCCCGGGCGGGAGGAAAGGGAGTCCATGGGCGAGCTGACGGATCTGTTCGCGCCTATCACCAACTCTGACACGTTCCGGCTCATCTCGCAGCTCCTGCTGCTGTTCTACATCGTGTTCAGCGTCGCGCTCGTCTTCTGGACCTACCGCGACGCTTCCCGGCGCGGCGCGATGGGCTGGTTCTGGGCACTGACCGTCGCGGTGTTCAGCCTCGTCTTCCTCGGCATCCCGGCTTGGATCATCTACATGATCGTGCGGCCTCCCGAGTATGCCGACGACACGCGCGAGCGCGACCTCGAGATACGGCACAAGGAGATATCGCTCGCCCGGGACATGGAGACCTGTCCCGGGTGTCACAAGCCCGTCGAGAAGGACTTCCTCATCTGCCCGTACTGCATGAAGAAGCTCCGCAAGAGCTGCGTCGAGTGCGGCAAGCCCCTCAAGCTCGCGTGGAACGTGTGCCCCTTCTGCAAGACCAAGCAGTAGAATAAGGGGCTGTAGCGTCCGCGACGCGCCCCGTGGCGGCCGAGGCCGCCACGGGGCGTTCCGGTACCCTGACCCGTCCCGGACGCGGGATCGCGCGAAGGAGTGGTGGCAGCCGTGCCCGAGATCACCGTCAGGCTCCCCGACGGGAGCGCGAGGCGCCTCCCCGAGGGATCGACCGTTGGGGACCTCGCCGCGTCGATCGGTCCTCGGCTGGCCGCCGCGGCGATAGCGGCGCGGATCGACGGCGAGGTGGTCGACCTCGGCAGGCGCCTTCGCGAGGGGGACGAGGCGCGGATACTCACGGACCGCGACCCGGAGTCGCTGGAGGTCCTGCGCCACTCGGCCGCTCACGTGATGGCCGAGGCGGTCCGGTCGCTCTTCCCGGGCGCCAGGCTCGGCATCGGCCCGGCGATCGAGGACGGCTTCTACTACGACTTCGAGGTGGAACGCCCGTTCACCCCGGAGGACCTCGAACGGATCGAGGCGCGGATGCGCGAGATCGTCGCCGAGGAGCTGCCGTTCCGGCGTGCCGAGGTCGACCGCGCCGAGGCGCAAGACAGGATGGAGGGCCAGCCCTACAAGCAGGAGCTGCTCGGGGAACTGCCCGACGACGAGCAGGTCTGCCTCTACACGCAGGGCGGCTTCACGGACCTGTGCCGGGGTCCGCACGTCCCCGACACCGGCAGACTGACCCACTTCAAGCTCATGAAGGTGGCGGGCGCCTACTGGCGCGGCGACTCGAGCCGCCCGATGCTGCAGCGGATATACGGCACCGTCTGGCCGACCGCGAGGGAGCTGCAGGCGTACCTGACCCGCCTCGAGGAGGCCGAGAAGCGCGACCACCGCAAGCTCGGACGCGAGCTGGACCTCTTCTCGTTCAACGAGTCCGCCGGCGCCGGCCTGCCGCTCTACCACCCGAAGGGCGCCCGCGTCCTGCGCCTGCTGCAGGACTGGGAGCGCGCCGAGCTGTACCGACGCGGCTACGCGGAGCTCATCACGCCGCACATCTACAAGGCCGACACGTGGCGCATCTCCGGCCACTACGACTACTACCGCGACAACATGTACTTCTTCACCACCGAAGAGGGGGAGGGCAGGACTTCGGAGTACGCCGTCAAGCCGATGAACTGCCCGGGTCACATCTACGTGTACGGGGCCGACATCCGCAGCTACCGCGACCTGCCCTTGCGCTGGTTCGAGTTCGGCACGGTGTACCGGCACGAGATGTCCGGAGTGGTGCACGGCCTCATGAGGGCGCGCGGCTTCACGCAGGACGACGCCCACATCTTCTGCACCAACGACCAGGTGGTCGAAGAGGTCGAAGCGATGCTCGACCTCGTCGACTGGGCGATGGCGACCTTCGGCTTCGGCTACGCGCACGAGGTGTCGACCCGTCCGGAGAAGGCGATCGGCACCGACGAGCAGTGGGACCACGCGACGCGCTCGCTGATGGCCGCGCTCGAGAGGCGCGGGAAGCGATACGCGATCAACGAGGGCGACGGCGCGTTCTACGGCCCCAAGATCGACGTCAAGCTGCGTGACGCCATCGGCCGCGAGTGGCAGTGCGCGACGATCCAGGTGGACTTCAACAACCCCGAGAGGTTCGACCTGACCTACCGCACGCCTGAGAACACCGAGGCGCGGCCGTTCATGCTCCACCGCACGCTGCTCGGCTCCATGGAGCGCTTCCTCGGGATCCTCATCGAGCACTACGCCGGCGCCTTCCCGGTCTGGCTGGCTCCTGTGCAGGCGGTGGTCATCCCGATAGCCGACCGTCATCTGCCCTACGCCGAAGAGGTTCGGGAGCGTCTGGAGGCCGCTGGAGGGCGCGTGGAGGTCTACGCCGAGAACGAGCCGATGCGGGTCAAGATCGCCAAGGGGCAGCAGCGCAAGGTGCCGTACATGCTCGTGGTGGGCGACAAGGAGGCGGAGGCCGGTGCCGTCTCGGTTCGCGAGCGCTCGGAGGGGGAGGTCGGGTCACGGCCACTGGACGAGTTCGCGGAACGGCTGGGCGCGGAGTCGCGGACGTGCTGAGGACGGCCAGCTCCAGGGTCTTCGTGCCTGCCCCCTGCTTGCAGATGGCGTTGATCCTTCTTCGAGATCCAGTCGGTGAACGAACGAAGTCGTTCCTGCCTGCCCTTGCCGGCCGCCGTCGCCCACACTCGCCGCCGTGAGAACGGCTGGTCATCTCGGCGCTAAGCCTGGTGCATCTTCGTTCAGCCAGCAAAAACGAGCCTGAAAACATCTGAACGGACCTTAGCGTGCGCTTGACCTGCCGTTTTATCCAGAACGATTGTGACAACCCTCACAAGTAGTGGTACATTCAAGATGGCAGACCAGGAAGACCGGACAAGTCCGAAGGTCCCGAAGCGACGAGTCCCGCAGCGTCGAGCGACCGGATGGAACACCGGACGAGTGGCCTGAGCCGTCAGACCCGCAAGCCGTTCAGACTGCCCTGCCCGCACCACCCATGACGATCGCCCGTTCTCTACGGGACGAAGCGCCGGATGCGCCGTCGGGCGCGACCGAGGAAGGTGCGCCATGGGTGGTACCGCTCGAAGCGGCGACGGCCGGTCGCGCTTGCTGTCCCGGGATCTCATCCCGCGCGAGTTCCTGCGCTCGATCGCCGTCTGGTCGCTCATCCCGAGCTACCTCGTGGCCGGAGGCTTCTTCGGCTACCTCGCCGACAACTGGCTCGGCTGGTTCCCCTACCTCACCGGCGCCGGACTGCTGTTCGCCTTGTTCGTCGCCGTGCGGGACATGCTGCGCCTGCGCGAGTTCATGTGAGGTGGTGGCGGATGGCGGCCTCATCCCGGCTCGAGTACTCCTGGAGCTTCATACGCGAGCTGATCGGCTGGGCGCGATGGGCCACCGCCGGTGTCGCTCTCACCGGCGGGATCATCACCCGCGACTGGCGCTTCTCGTTCGCGGTCCTGGTCGGAGCCGTCGTGGACATCTGGACGCTCAGGGAGATCGTGAAAGGGGGGGAGCGGGCCGTCGAGGATTCCGGGGAGCACGGGACGGTAGGCCTCGGCGACGTCGTCCATTACATGGGCATACGTTTCGGCGCCAAGGCCGTGCTGCTCCTGGCCGCCGTCACGCTGCCCTTCGTGTTCGACTTCTGGGGCATGGTCGCCGGAGTGCTCGTCGTCGACGCGACCATCTTCATCGTGGGCAGCATCATCGTCGCCGCACGCATGCTCAAGGCGGGCAGGGACGTCTGGCACTGATGGGAGGAGGGGATCGCCCATGGAGGCGGAGAAGACCGCCATCGAGCACTTCATGCCGTACATCGTCGTGGGTAACGCCGCGTTGGTCGGTGTAGGGCTCGTCGCGCTGGCCAAGGTGCTGGGCTCGCGCGAACTGTCGGAGGACGTGCCCGAGGGGCGCCAGAACGTGGGGGAGTTCATCCTGGACTTCTTCGTGGGCAAGGCACGAGACATGGGGCACGGGGAGGAGCGCGCGAGGATCGTCAGGCAGGTCGCGCCCTTTCTCGCGACGTGTTTCCTGTTCATCTTCGGCGCGAACCTGATGGGCGTGCTGCCGCTGCCGGTGCTGAACAACCCTCCGACGTCGTACTTCAGCGTCACGCTCGCGCTGGCGCTGTCCGCCGTCCTCGGGACGCTCGTGTTCAGCGGCATCTTCCAGGGCATCGGTGGGGCGGTGAAACACCTGTTCTGGCCGAACCCGATGGAGTGGATCGCCAAGGTGACGGACGTCTTCTCGCTCTCGCTCCGACTCTTCGGCAACATCGGAGGAGAGCACATGACCCTCGTGCTGGTCATGGGGATGGTGCCCGTCGGCATCCCGCTCATCCTGCACACTCTCGGCCTGATACCGGCGTTCGTCCAGGCTCTCGTGTTCACCTTGCTGACGTCGTCGTTCATAGCGGGGGCGATCCATCACGAGGAGAAGAAGGCCAAGGCGTCGAGGCGGTCCAGGTTCAAGAAGCGCAAAGCTGAGGAATCGGTCGAGACGGCCCCCGCGGGGGTCTGAGTCCGGCAAGGACGTCGGAGACCGTCCGGGGCGCCGAGCCCCGGAGAAGGGGAGGAGAGAACGGTGGAAATGAACACGGTGCTGGTGGCTCTCATCGCGACGGTGCCCATCATCGTGGGCGCTCTGGCGGCGGCCATCTCCATGCGCGGCATCTCCGTCTCGGCCATCGAAGGCATGACCAGGCAGCCGGAGATAGCGGCGCAGCTCTTCACGGCGATGCTCATCGGCATGGCGCTCATCGAGGCGCTGTGCATCTACACCCTGGTCGTGACGCTGATCATGTCCGGCAAGGTCGGCTGATCGAGAGAAGCGACGGGAGGGGGAGGCTGAGATGGACCTCAATCCTCTCAACCAGATCAACCCGCCTGTGATCGTATCGGTGATGGCGATCTTCTCGGCGACCTACGCGGTCGCGCGGAAGGTCTACTTCCTGCCGTACATCCGGGTGATGGAGGCGCGGGAAGCGCGGTTCGAGGCGGCCCGCGCGCAGCACTCCGAGGCCGACCGGATGTGGGGCGAGGCGGAGGCTTCGGCCGCCGAGATCGTCGCGGAGGCGCAGACCGAGGCCGACTCGGTCGTCCGGGCGGGCAAGGAGCAAGCCGAACGCGAGCGCAAGACGATCCTCGAGGACTCGATGGCGGAGGTCTCGGAGATGCTCGAGCGGGGCCGGGCCGAGATCGCCAAGGCGCGCGAGAGCGAGCTGGCGACGCTGCGCCAGCAAGCCTCGGACTGCGTCGGGCTCGCGTGCGAGAAGCTCGTCGGCGGCGTCGACCCCGTGACCGTCGAGACGGCCGTCGACAAGCTCATCGCCAA